>WANT01000014.1 GCA_015521685.1 Aeropyrum sp. | reverse complement strand
TTACTCCCTGGACTAGAAGTGTTAGGTGTTCTACCGTGGAGTAGAAGTAGGGTGGCGTTAGGGCTAGGATTATTGCTGGTGAGGCGGTGTTTCTGGCTTGGCTGTAGATCAGGGTTATTCCTGTGAAGCTTGAGACTATACCTAGGTAAGTGCTGGTTATTATTAGCCATGGCGTGGCGTGGAATGTTTTGGCTAGGCTTTGCTGGGAGAATAGGAGACTTGCTAGTAGGAAGACTGTTGTAAAGACGAAAATATTTGCTGTTGAGTAGAAGGTTTTGGCTGTGAAGAGAAGCCATTTCGGCGCAGGCGCTAGCCTAAGGGCCTCTATGCTGTTGGCCTCTACCTCCCTGAGGATCGCCCCATGGATTGCAAAAACCGATTGGAACATCATAGCTAAGGCAACTCCCCCCACTATAAGGGGCTCACCGCCCCAGATTCCGCTCCTCGCGGCTATACCTACTGCTAGGCCGGAGCCTATTGAGAAGACTGTCTGGAGCATAACTAGGGTTGGATCTCTGAAGTCTGTGATAGCATCCTTCCATATTATAGCAGCTAGTGCCTTCGGGTGGCTACCGTTTGGCAAGGAGTCCACCTCTAAGCGAGTAAATATTCCAGTTTATGCTCGAGTATTGCTCGTCCATTCGTGGCGTTGTCGCGATGACAGTCTTACTTTGGTCGATAAGATCCTTTATTAATGATGATAGCGTTGCGGCTGTCGAAGAGTCTAAGCCTGAGAAGGGCTCGTCTAGCAGGATCACCTCCGGATCTCCGGCCAGGCACCTTACGATATCAGTTCTCTTCCTCCAGCCATAGCTAAGCTCTGAGACCAGGGCCTGACGGTATTTGTCTAGGCCGAAAGCGTCCCACGCTGCTAGCGCAGTTTCCCCGGGATCTTCGAGACCGTGTAATAGTGTGAAGAATCTGATGTTCTCTTCTACTGTGAGGTTTGGATAGAGGCTGGGATAGTGTCCTGAGAGCCCGATGCAGGTACGTGTCTTGCAGACAATGCTTATTTCGCCTTTAGTGGGTTTCGTTAAGCCCGCTATGAGTCTTAGTAGAGTGGTTTTTCCAGAGCCGTTAGCTCCTATTATGAGGATGGGCTCTCCTTCCCTGACTTCCAGACTTACGCCCTTCAGGATCCAGGTGTTGCCAAGCTTCTTCCAGACATTGTGGAGGTTGATTTTAGTTTTCGGAGATTTTTGGATTTGTCCTGTCATTACTGGGAAATACACCCTATTGGCTGGGTTGGATGGAAGGATTTTATGCCTAAATAAGTCCATATAAGCTGGGCCGACTATCACCGCTAAGTCTACTTGGGTTGATGGTATTGAAGCTTGGTGTAGAGCCGAGGGTTTTGTCGAGGTCGATACTCTTAGTAGTGCCAGTTATTCTAACACTGGATATGGCTACCTTGATTTACGCTGCCTTTAAAGGAGCTTTCCCCGCGACAGTGTCCTTAGGCTCGCCTCTAGCATATAGAAACATATACATTCACGTTCCTATAGCTCTATCATCATATCTGCTATTCGCTCTCGCTGCCTTAGGCGCAATGCTCTACCTGTGGAAGGAAGATCCTAGGGGAGCCAAACTATCATACACTGCCGTGGTTCTAGGCGTTGTCTATGCGGCGCTAACACTTATAACGGGATCTACGTGGGCCCAAGAGTCGTGGGGAGTTGCGTGGAACTGGGATCCTAAGCAAACTGCGGTCCTATTCCTATTCTTAGCCTTCCTAGCCTACTTCCCGATTAGGAGAAGTATCTCAGATCCCGAGAGGAGGGAGAGAGTATCTGCAGCCTACGCTGCCGCAGCCTTTAGCCTAGTGATAGTCAGCTTTCTAGCCAATAGGATTGTGGAGAGCCTTCACCCTACAGGCCAGGCCATACAGCAGTTCTCGGCGGAGCCAGTTACAGGCGTCTTATTTGGGCTGAGGATGTTGTTTGCCCTAGGCACAGCTATCAGCCTTTTAGCCGTCGGATACTTAGGCTTGACTCCTCCAAGGATCTTGGGGGCGTCGGTAGCTGTTGTGGGGATAATAGCTGCTCTTGCTCTAGCATCTCCTATTGTAGGCGGTGAAATCTATAGAGTAGTGGATGCCAAACTAGACAGTAGCGGCAATATAATAGAGCTCGTAGTAAGCGACGGGTCGGGAGAGAGGGAGGTCGTCTTTGATAATCCAATCCCCTCACCCATAGTGCCTGCCATCACGATAGACGGTAGGATCACGATAGTTGGCCATTTAATTAAGCTGAAGGATGAAGGATTTGAGGTAGTGCCACACTGGAGCACACCCCTCGGGGTCGCTTTATATACCCTATCCATATCTGCACTGCTGTTGAGGCGCTGGAACAAGGATGATTTGAATTCGTCGAACGCAAATACTATCAGTTAAAAATCCCGATAATACTTTAACGGGTCTGTGGGGGCTAATAGTATTGAAGATGAGCACAATCCTTCTCTCACTGGGAATAGCTGTAGTCATATTCGCTGCCGGACTATACATGGTTTATTCATCAACCTACAGCGACGTCTCTACACTTGCAACTCTATCAAGCCCCACACGCGTAACAGTCCAAGGCTCGCCGCTGATGATGGGTGTAGGTGAGGCGACTCTAATAATAAATGGTGAGCCATATAGAGCTAGGATCCAAGGCTACTACGGAATAGCGGAGCCCCTCAGCGGTGAGGGTAGATCTTATGCATTCTTCTTCCTAACAGGCTCCGACGGATATTCAGTTCTAGCCCTGTATGATGCCAGAGAGTTCACGTCCAAATATGGGGGATCGCCCGTGTTCGAGGACACGGTTGTGGTTGACGGCGTCTTCAGGCCGGAGGTGACGGCCAGCGTTCAAGGAGCTGATTTGGAGTTCACTATAACTAATATTATAGAAGTGAAGGCAATACTGAAGGGCTGCCACGCTTCATATGATGGTGAAAAGGCAGTCGTGGCTGGCTGAGAGGGAGTAGATGTGAGGGCAGCCGCGCAGGGTTCAGCTGCATTCCTACTGCTAGGACTGGCACTAGCTGGAGGCCTCTTCGGATACGCCTTCTCGTACACAAACATACTGCAGGGAGAGTATGGGGGCTTATGCTACCTTCCCGATGATAACGCCTTCAACGGGTTCATATCTGAGGGTAGGGCAGCAGTGATGTTTAGCAGCGAGAACTGCCCTACCTGCAAGGAGTTAGAGCCCTACTGGCTTAAGCTCTGTAAGGAAGGGGTTGGAGATGCTAAAGTGGCGATAATCAAGCTCTCTCCAGACACGCTGGACTCCTTCGTGTCTAATGGAGTGGAGGGTACGCCCACATTCATACTTTATGTGGATGGAGAGGAAAGGGGAAGATGGGTAGGTAAGTTCAACGGCGACCAAATGGAAGCGATGAGGAACTTCATACAAGGAGACGCCGAATCTCTCCAAGCTGCTCAGGAGCCTAGGGAAGTTACTCAGATAACGAGCTTGTCTGAGGAGGAGAAGCATAAGTCGCTCCTGGGCATAGAGCTTCCAATAATCGCAGTGCTAGCGTCCTTCGCTTCTGGAATGCTGGCTGCCCTGAGCCCCTGCGTATTTCCAGTCCTAGTATCCTATGTGTCCAGCCTGGTGTCGAGCGGGAGGAAGTTCGGAAGAGCCTCAATAATAATATCGCCGTTTACAGCCGCTCTAGGAGCCCTAGCTATGGGGGGCCTCTTCCTAGCCCTAGGAGCCTATTTCCCATGGATAGGCAGCGCCTTCCTCGCCGCCGCTGGAGTTCTTTTGTTTGGAGCTGGCCTACTAGAGTTAAGCGGTATACCAACCCACATATCCATGGCTCTGAGGATGAAGGGAGGCCTCCCAACATTCAGCTTCCTATACGGCCTGCTAGCCGTACAATGCAGCCTGCCTCTAGTAACAGGAGCTCTCTTCATAATAGCTTCTGGTGGATTGGGCTACGGTGTTTACGCCCTAATCGCGTTTGCAACTGGAATTGCATTGCCAGTGCTTGCTGCAATACTAGCTTCTAACTTCAACATGAGCGAGAAAATCCTCACTAGCAGGCTCTCAGCCCTCGTCTTGAAGATAGGATACGCAATGATGGTTGCTGGCGGAGCATTCATGCTATTCTACGGCTTCGGCCTAGTGTAAGCGTTCAGATGGCAAAGTATCAATATGGTGTTGGATCTTGGCAGGAGAGTCCCTGGTAGGTATCCACTACGCTACAATACTGCCGCTGGCAGGCCTAGGCCTACTGGCCTTAGCTATACCGTTATCCCTAGCTGGGTGGACGGCTCGTGCCAGGCAGGCCATGCTTGCCGGCATGGCTTTAGTGATACTCGGCTGGCCCATCTACGTATACGCCTATATCTCCCTAGACTATAGGCTGGAGGAAGTAGCGAAAACCACCAACGAGGGCTTGCCCCTCTACCTCAGGATTGGGGCTTCATGGAGTAGCGGAGGATCTAGCTTATATTTGTTCTCTGCCCTACTCTCATTGTTCTTCATACCCCTAGTCCGCAGGAATAAAGAGTCGAAGTTATCGATAGCAGTCCCCTCAGCAATCCTAGCTCTCGTTCTTGTAAGTGCCCTACTACAAGACGCCTTCGCTACAGGCAACCACTTGGGAGGCCTAGGAATAAACCCCATATTGAAGAACTTCTGGATAATACCCCACCCCCTAACGACCTTTGCAGGCTACACCCTCATACTGGCTGGATCCATATACTTCTTCCTGAAAGAGCAAAACCTCGCAAAAGGCTTCATAGTCACGGGTTGGGGAGTACTAACACTTGGCCTCATCCTCGGAGGCCTTTGGAGCTACGACACGTTCGGCTGGGGAGGCTACTGGGCTTGGGATCCAGTCGAGACTAGCCAACTCTCAGTTTGGCTTGCTGCGGCTGCAGCCATACATATGATGGGTCCCCTAGCACGCTTTAAGCCAGCATTTGTAAGCGTGGCGGCGAGCTCGGTATTCCTTGCACTATACGTAACAAGGAGTGGAGTCAGCCCTCTGCACAGCTTTGCCGCACAAGACGTTGCCGCCGTCATGCTGCTGGCGATGAGCGTTTTGTTCCTCGCTATAGGGATTGGGCTCGCAGCCTCCGCGGTAGAGGAGAGTCTAAACCTCAGGGGGCTTGCCAATGCTGTGCGAAGCTTGAGGCGTGCTAACGCGAGCCTTGCATCCATAATTGTTGCGGGCGTTGCGGTCTCCCTAACATCGTTCATAATCTACGCATCACTATTTACAGCCTCGGTTTTGACTGCCATGGGAGTGGAGGCGAGGCTTCCAACATTCGCTGAGGGCGCCAGATTCTATAATCCCCTGCTCACTCCAATAGCCGTGGCAGGAGTAGTAGCTTCCACGATTTACTATTCACACCTCGGGTCTAGGGCATGGAAGCCTATACTACTTACTATGGCTATGGTCACCACCCTATCAGTGATGGCGGTAGTAAAGGGGGTTTGGAGGCCATCACCTCTAAGCGACCTGTCAACCAACATCCTAATAGCAGTGCTTCTTGGAGTCTCAACGGTGGGCTTGGGAGCCATATTCTCAGGCGTCATAGCAGACTTTGCAACCATTTTTAGAAGGAGGAGGATTGGGCCAAGCACTATTAGGATTGTTTTTACAAGGCTTATACACTTCACTATGATCTTTATCCTATTTGGTGTGGCTATCAGCGGTAGCTACGCCTTCAACAATCTGTATGGCGAGAAGTTCGTCCTAAAGCCCGGGGAATCAGCAGAGTTCGCAGGACTAACAATCAAACTAGTGGAGGCCGACTACGAGCTCTACAGCGGATACGTGGATCTCAAATCTAATCTGAGCCCGAGTTCAGCGACAGTAACTGGCGCATGGCTGGGGTTAAGACTGCTCAATAACACCGTGCCCTCAATTGTAAGCGACATAAGGCTCTCTGCTGGAAATGAGGCGCAAAAACTAGAAGACGTTTGGAGCCTAGCAGAGCGGGATAATACACCGGTTGGTGACGTAGAGATTCGCGGAGAGCCCATACTAGTTCAGGCTGTAGAGCAGGGGACGTCGAGAACTCTAGATGCTGGCCTAGAGGAGGGGCTTTTGATAAGGCTTCTCGATGCACGTCTAACGGTTTCAACTATACCTAGAATCGGCCAAGATGGAACGGTTAGGGGAGGCACAATGAATATAGGCCTCTTAGCATCAGGTATAGAATCCAACATGGCACTAGAAGACCTTCTATCCCCCGATACATCGTTACGGATTGTACTGGGTAATCCATACGTTTTGGATTTAGGATTAATAAGCCTAAGAGTGAGCGAATTCCAGCTATTCACAGACGGTGATAGATACCTCCTGGGAGTGTCTGGGGGAGAGGTTTCAATCGATGGCAGAGAGTATGGAGTGCCGATCCCCCTCTCCAGGGGAGAATACTATTATATAGCGATTCAGAGGGGGGATCTACCTCTCCTCAAAAACGTGTTGGACTCGGGGTTTGCAGACCTGCTGTCAAGCGGTCTCGGCAGCCGAACACTAGGCGAATCTCCAGCAGACTTGAGGCTTCCATACAGGGCTCCGGAAGGGATAGCTCTAAACCTCAAGCTGGAAATTAACGGCGAAGTCTACACGCCTAGAGTGAGGTTTGACGCAAATGGAGAGGCAATCGGAATACACGGACTAGTAATAGATGTAATGAGTATTAGGAGGGGCCTGACGGACATTTATATAACGATTAGGGCTCCTCCAGCTACTGGCAACTTCGGAGAATACCACGAACTGATAGTGGCATACCTGGCTGAATCAAAGGACAAGCTCAGCCCGGAGGAGTACCTAGGTTTGCTAGCCATAATGTCCTCTGGGATTAAAATCGGGTCAATCCAGGGGTTACCGCCAGCCCAAGCAGCATCCGTTGTAGCTCAAGGCATGGTAGACCTCTATATAATGAGTGAAGAGTACGCTGAGAAGGGAGAACTCGGTAGTAGAGTGTGGGAGGAGGGCATACCGATAGAGGTCAAGATAATCCCAGGGGTTGTGATAGTATGGGTGGGTGGAATACTCCTAGGAGTACTGGGGGTGCTAATGGGCCTGATGTACCTAGCTTATTCTTTGAAATCTAATAGGGAGTCTAGAGGGCAAACTCTCTCGTTGTGAGTTTCCATTATAAAGGTGCAACATCTTTTATAAAGCAGTGGTGCGGCCACTAGCAGCGTGTAGTTAGGCCTATATCAGCCCCCCATACCTTGATGGTGTTGTAGGAATGAGTGGAGTTAGCCTTCCAGCAGCCGGGATAGTATTTATAGCACTGGCGGTTATAGCTATAGCTGCGATAGTTTATCCCGAGGCGCCTGACCCCTATAGCCTTATTCAAGAATACGGGTTGAATGGGTATGGGGAAAACGTTCCATACTATTCTGTAGCGAAGAGTATATCCCGCAGCCTTGTCGAACCTGGCGGGAGCAAGGTTAAGGGAGGAGTAGAGGACTTCATTAGAATACATCATATGATGGGCCTCCCAGTAGTGGAAGGAATGCCGATATTGGCTAAGCCCGGCGTCTGGAGTGATGGTGAAAGACTCTATAGCCATATGCGTGTTATGATGCTACTCTGGAGGGCGGATTATATCGAGGCATCTGGCGTCCTTGTAGAGGTAGACTTCGAGAGGTACGAGGGCCCGGTTCTCGTTGCCGACCAGCTCACTCTAGTAGTGGACGGGAAGAGCTACGAGCTCAAATACTATGGTCAGACTCCTATGGATGAGGATGATAAACCTTGGGAGGACGATTGGGAGGATTGGGAGGGGATGCATGAGGATATGGAGGAGTGTATGGGCATGAGATGCTGACAATTCAACCAGCCGCTGCCCCCAGGCGAGGTGCCTATCGTTGGCCGACATCCTGTCTATTCTATTCACTATGGTAAACTTGGTTGGCTTCGCTGGCCTCCTCTACATAACCCTCAGGGTGTACACGGTCTCTAGACTACTAAACTCGAGTGTAGATCCCGCTGTTGGTTTCGGCCTTCTAGCTGCCTCCCAGCTTTCAGGGGCTCTAGTGCCTGTAGCAGAGGGGAGGCTAGCCTTCAGCTTTTATATAGCCTCTGGAGTGCTAACCGCAGCTTCAATAGCCATCCTACTTATGTCACCTAGGGAGAAAGAATCACATTCGCTTCAAGTAGTCCCTCCCCTACTAGCAGTCCCTCTAGTCTCTGATCTCGCCGCGCTAGTAATGTCCTCCATAGGAGTCGCAAGGTTCTCCGGATATGCAAGGATTCTGGCGTCACTCTACACGGTCGCCTTCATCCTGAGGCTAGCCGCCCTCCTAACCCTACCCTCTCAGGAGAGTGTCTTCCTACTCCTGTCGGGGGAGGCCGTGAGGGGTCTTGGGTCTGCAGCTGTAGCAGTTATGTACTTGCTTGAGGCGAGGCGCGGGTAGGTATGGCGCGGAAGAGGAGTAAGATGGAGATAGTCTACGACATACTTGAAGCGCTTTCGGAGGAGCCCACCACGCCCACAAGGCTGGCTACAGTCGCAAACATGCCCTACGATAGGCTCCAGCCGCTCCTGGCAGAGCTCGAGAGTAAGGGGGTTGTTAGGACTGTTGAAAACCCGTCAAACCCCCGGTCGAGAACTGTGTATGTGACAGATAAGGGCCTACAACTCCTAGCAGAGCTTAGGAGGCTTCGGAGGGTTCTTCGAGATTTTGGCCTTACTCTAATCTAGCCTGCAGGAAACCCTCCTAAAACTTAGATGCACTTCTACATACGGTACGCAAGCTGGCTAGCTCGTAATACCCCGGCCAGCCCTCCACTCTAATTATCACAACGGATACAAGCCCCGCTTGGGGGGAGGCTGTTCCATTGAGTCCCATCGTTGAGAGACTAGGTAAGGAGGACTTGGTGAAAATATCCCAGCTCTCCATGAAGCTAGAGTGGGGGAGGAGGAAACCCGAGTATAGCCTCTTCTGGTGGCCAGGCCGTAGGCTGGTGGGGGTAGTTAGAGCCCTTCTAGCATCGATAGCAGTAGAAACCTCCGAGCCGGTGTTCGCAGCTATAATGGGTGATAAGGATGCGATCAAGCTTGTTAGGAGGAAGGCGAGGCAAAGGCTCGTCCTAGATCCCTTCGCTGGTGGAGGCACTATACCGCTGGAGGCTGTTAGGCTGGGGTTTGATTCAATAGGCTACGACTCTAACCCCTACGCAGTTTTAGTGTCGAGAGCCTCGGCTAGGCTATTGTCAGGCGAGTGCAGAGAAAAGTTAAGTGGTTTGTGGAGGAGGCTCCGTGCAGCATGGAGGTCCTCGAAGGCCCTTTGGTGCGGAGATGGCTTTTGCATAATCCAGGTCCTCCTAGCCGCCTGTCCTCCGTGTGAGGCTCCAGCATGGGTATCCAAGGGTAGGGGTGGATTCAAATACGTTCTAGATGAGAATCTGGAGCTGCACAGGACCAGAGACCAGGATCTAACGCCGAGAGAGCCTAAAATCAAATTAACCACAGTTCTCCCCGAGGAGGCCCCGGGGTACGTGGCTTACTCTGCCGAGGTCCTCCTCGCCAACGGTGATAGATTGTGGGTTTCCTTAGGTGGCGCCGAAGGGCTTGGTGGTAGGGTAGCTGAGTTCCTGAGAGATAGCATGCGAGACGTCCTTAAGGCTGTTGAGGGTATACCCGATCTTGAAGTCCCGGGGGGTAAGGAGACGAGAAAGCTTCTTAACTCGGGGATCAAAGGGTTTAGGGCTATCTATTCGCCTAGACAGCTCGCAACCATACATAGTTTTCTGGCCTTCAGTGACGATTCTACTGTAGAGGAGAGCATCGCGATTGTAGGGACTGCCACGAGGACCTCAAGCCTGCTATCATTCTATTACCAGCCAGCTGGCAGAATTAACCCAGGATTGGTCGTCAAATCCTTCTGGCTTCCACAGAACCCTGCAATGCTGAATCCCTTGGCCTCTAGCTGTATGCCCTTACCTCCGGAGCCGGGCTGCAGGCCTGTAGGCCGCGGAGGGCTAGTCAGCCTGGTGTTGAGGTATGAGAGGTCCTGTAAAGCCGGACAGAGGCTGAGCAGCCCTAGGTTTTTCCTATACGACTCTAGGGGTGGAGTTAGAGGGGGTATAAGCGTGTACTCGGTGTTTACCGATCCCCCATATCCAGGCATGCAATCCTACCGAGAACTCACTCTAGTCTACGCCTACCCCTATAGGGTTTCCCTCGGCAGTGCTATTTTGGAGTGGGATGAGATAGACCCTATGTCGCCCAGATACCCGGAGCACCTATCTAAGGCGTTGCTCCGTCTCGCCGAATCCATAGTGCCCGGCGGGTACTCTATAGTGCTGATCTCCGCTGGTTCTGAGAGAGGTGTTAGAGGGATAGCCGAGGTCCTCAAGTCGCTTAACAGGCCCTGGCATAGGCTTATGGCGGTTTACCCCATGGCGGGGGAGAGCCCTGGCAGGCTGGGTAGGTCTAGCTCGAGGCTAGTCCTAGCCACAGTATACAAGAAAGGAGGGAGGCCTGAAAGGAATCCCGTTAAGCCTCTTGAGTGGGCTAGGGAGGTTGGTGAGGCGGTGCATTGTGATACTGGTTGCTTGAAGAAGATCGAGAGTATAGTATCGATCACATCGTCCACACTATTAGGATCTTGATTGAACTGCTTGGGGGAACTTTATGCTACTTTCCTCTCACAACCAGCAGGGAGGCCGAGAGTATCATCAGGCCTCCAATGGCTTGAGGTATAGTCAGAGACTCTCCGAGGATCAGGACGGCGAGTACGACTGCAGTGAGGGGCTCCACTAGGCTGATCACCGAGACTCTGTGGGCCTCGATATACCTGAGCGCCGTCACGTTTAGTAGGTAGGGTAGTATCATAGTGAATAGTGCCATGTATACGGATGCCGCTACCTCCACCCCGTTAGGCGGGCGGCTAGGCCCTATCAGGGCAGCGAGGATCACGCCCGAGATAGCTATTGGAGCAAGGCTAACTTCGAGCACCGTAGCGCCCTTCACCTGGAAATACCTAGCAAGGAATATGTAGAGGGCGTACGTGGCTCCCGAGGCAAGCCCCAGCATGACTCCCACAACCTCAATACCTCCCAACCCAGTGAGGGCTCCAGAGACTAGGGCAGCCCCAACAACACCCATCAATACTGCTGCCACCCCCCTCACCCCGGGCCTCTCGCCCAGGATCAGGTATGAGGCAGCAGCCACCCAGGCCGGGGCAGTGTATAGTAGCAGGCTAGATATGGCAGCCCCTATGATGCTGACAGCCTTCATATAGCTGTAGTAGAGTGGGGAGAGCGCTGCAACAGCTATTACGACGCTCCTCCATGTGGGCACCGCCCTGTAGTAGAGCAGCAGAGGTACGGATAGCAGGCTGGCCCCTAGAGTTCGGCCCACTATAAGCATCTCTGTCTCAGCACCACCCTCCTCCGCAAGCCTCTGAACAACTCCTATCGTGCCCCAGAGTACCGCTGCAGATATCGCCGAGACAACACCAGCTAGCTCTCCGCTGGCGCTCCTCCCCATGAGCCAGCTCCACCCACACATAGAGTAGGAGGGGTACCCATCCTATCAATAAACGCGCCGTGTATGGCCACTGCGGCTCTCTCGCATAACTCCTCAAACACTCTCGGCGACCCCCCAGTGTATATAGGGTTCTCAACCAGCTACTCCAGGGAGCACTCGTATGACGGCTAGCCCCAGCCGTTTGAAGCTGGAGAGAGTCACATGCATAGAAGGTGCAGACAGACTACTTAACCCGCTACCAGAGCCATACGCAGCGGAAATCTACGGTTCTTGGAGGCTCGTCAACAGCATCATGCACAAATCCATAGCGTGCCTATCCAGGGAGGGCCCAGTAGCTGTAATCCTAGTCCAGGAGTTCGGGGGGCTGGACCCCTACCTAGTGGGGAGGCACGCTAAGATACTAGGCGGAGACCTCTCTAGAGTGCTGCTCTCGCGCGCCTTCAAACCAGAAACCATACCTCACGCCATAGACAGCATACCAGAGGGAGTTAGGAAAGCCGTTGTCGTGGACCCCTTCCTCTTCGCCCCCGACAGCCCGCGGGACTACTGGAGGCTCACCCCCATAGTCTCGGCCTTCAAGAGGGCTCTAGGCAGGGGCATAAGCATAGCAGTCTTCAACAGGGAAACCGTCTTCGGCCGGGGCTTCCTACCCGAGGGAGGCAAGTTCCACCACCATACTCTCCACGCTATAGCCCGGGTCTCGCGATGCGGTGCCAGGTCTCTGAAGCTAGAGCTGGTCAAGCACCCCCACAGGCCCCCCGCCCAGACTTGCATACCTTCAACGGAGGTGGGCGTTCATTGGGACGTACAGCCCCGTCTCCTAGAATGGCTATAGAGAGGGAGGCCGAGAGGCTCCTCAGGGCAGCCCAAGCCCTTAGGTCCGAGGAGGACGCTAGGGTTCTGGAAGAGCTTGTCTCTTGCGCCAGAGAGACTATTATCGACGCCTATAAGAGCGTGGATATGGCCGACCCTCTGGAGCCCCTGCTGGTAGGCATGATACTCTGCCTAGCTCGAAAACCCTCTCGGAGGGAGGAGGACGCACGGGGGCTCTAGACTGGTATTGAAATATCGCGGCTCCCTAAATCATATCAAAATGTGGAGCTAGCTGTGGTGGGAGGTCTTGTCTAAGGCTCTAGTGATCGTATCCAGCGGCGATAAGGGTAAGGCTCTCACCGGGATAATGTGGGCTACCAACGCCTTGAAGCACCGCTGGGTAGACGAGGTCAGGCTTATCCTCTTCGGCCCGGTTGAGGAGCTTGTGGCTAATGGGGATGAGGACCTCCTGAAGGCTCTCTCCGGCTTCGCCTCTGTTGGCGGAGAGCCGTTGGCTTGCCGGAGGGTTGCTGAGGTCGGCGGGTATCTGGATAGGATTGAGGGTAGAGTTAGGACGGAGTACGTGGGGTCCATCATAGCCAGGCTTATTGATGAGGGGTTCGTGCCTCTAGTATTCTAGTCTCGGCGTATAGGCTCCACTGTATTTCTTTTTTTGCTTTTCTCGATTGAGTGGAGAAGAGAGCTGCGTTATAAATCAGGGTATAAGGTCTCAGACTGCACCCCCTCCTAATGTAAAGGTAGCGAGGGATTGTTGCGGGGCAAGACTGCTCTAGGGGTTGGCTTTGTGGTGTTGGTTGTTGCCGTGGCAGCCGCGGCCCTACTCTTCTCTAGCCCTGAGGAGGCTGAGGTCCTCAGGGCCTCAACCATAACTGTTGGCCTGTCAACTTTCGATGTAATCGAGACGGACCCGAGCATCCTTGAGGGTCTAGGGCTGGAGATCGAGGTGCTCCGCTTCCAGATACCACCTCAGTCTATAGATGCGATAATTAGGGGGGACACTCAGCTTACTGTTCTGCCCGTAGAGCTGGCTGGCCTTACTATGCTCCGCGGCGGCGATGTGTACATCGTGGCCCTAGATTACATGATGAACCAGGCTATAATAGCTCTTCCCGGCAGCGGCGTGGAGAGCCCCGAGGACCTCAAGGGCCGTAGGGTCGCCGCTGTTGTTGGCAGCGGCACCTATGCAATGTTCAAAAGCTTCATGAAGGAGCTCTACGGCATAACGGTTAGCGAGGAGGGGGAGAGCGACGTTATAGTTGTCAATGTGAGGCCTGGGGACGTTCTGAACGCTCTTCTAAAGGGAGATGCTGATGCTGCTGTGATATGGGATCCCATAGTCAGCATTGCCGTTGAGAAGCACGGCGCTGTAATAGTGGCTTCTTATCAGGAGCTGTGGGAGGAGTGGTCGGGCAGGGAGAGCGCCCCCATGCTAGTATGGATCGCCAGAGCTGAAGTCGTCAGCGATAGGGAATTATTGGATAAGGTTCTTGAAGCCCATAGGAGGGCTGCAGAGAAGTGGAACGAGGATAGGAGTTTCGTTGTAGATATGCTGGCGAGCCTCTACAACCTGGATTATGATGTAGCTGAGTTGGTGTGGGAGAGGAACCAGATGTACACTGGGCTTTGTATTAGTGAGGAACTCAAGGAGGCGATGCTAGACGTCTGGAGGCTGGTATACAGCGCTGGCTACCTTGAGGAGATGCCACCCGAAGAGAGAATAGTGACGTGCCCGTAAAGCTGTAATAAAGACTCTAGTTCCCTGGTTTATCCTCGGGGGCATCTAGCTGTTGGAAATACACCTAACCATTACTGGCTTCATAGTAGTCTTCGCCGCCGTACTGCTAACATGGCTAGCCTCGAGCATAATCTGGCCGGAGATCATGCCCTCACCAGTGGAGAGCCTCCAGTTCACAGCGGAGAGGTGGAGAACCCTCCTCTCAGACTCTCTCATTACACTTGAAAACACAGTTCTAGGCTTCACCATAGCCCTTATCCTTGCAATCGCAACAGCTTGGGCCGGTCTGGCACACCCCCTTGCTAGATCCGTCGTGGACGCTTTAAACACTATAGTCCAGAGCGTCTCGGCCCTTGTCTGGGCACTGTTCTTCCTACTACTATTCGGATTCTCCACTAACCTTCCCTCGATAGCAGTTGCTGGCGCCACAGCCTATCCAATTCTACTCTCAGGGATCCTCAAGGGGTTCGACCAGGCCCTCGTAGACTACGGCGAGGCAGCAGCACTAATTGGAGCGAGGGGAAGATCCTTCCTGCGCTACGTACTCCTACCTGCCAGCATACCCTATATAGTGGCCTCATCACGCCCCGCACTTGGATCAGCCCTTAGAATCAGTGTCGTTGCAGAGGCCTTCGGTGCTGCAGGGGGTATGGGGTACAGGCTCTGGATCTTCTATGAGCTCCACGAGTACAGAGGGTTCCTGGGATGGGCACTAGCGCTTCTAGTGATGATGCTTCTACTGGACAAGACCCTGCTAGAGCCCCTAGAGAGGTGGTCCCGGAAGTGGCTGTGATAGAGCTCAAGGCCCTATCGAAATCGTTGGGTGGTAGGAAGATCCTAGAGAATGTTAATCTAACAGTATCGAAGGGCGAGTTCTACTCCATCTTAGGACCGAACGGGGTCGGCAAGACAACACTCCTCAGAATCATTGCAGGCCTCCTAAAGCCGGACTCGGGTCGCCTAAGGGTTGAGGGCTCAGTGGGCTTCGTCCCACAAAGCGATCTACTTCTCCCCTGGCTAACACTGAGGGAAAACATAGAGCTACCCCTTAAGCTCAGAAGGCTTGAGAAGAGGGAGATAGACGAGAGGGTATTCAGGGCTACGTACCTTGTGGGCTTAGACGGCAACCTCTCACTATACCCTAGGCAAGCCAGCGGTGGTACGAGGAGGAAGGCCGCCATAGCCCGTGCACTGGCCCTGGGCGCGGATATCCTACTTCTGGACGAGCCGTTTAACGGTCTGGACGTATCCTCTCTCACATCTCTCCGCGAAACCCTCATGTCTCTAAAGGGTGGAGTAACTGTTGTGCTGGTTAGCCATCAGGTCTACGAGGTCGCGTATCTATCTGATAGGGTTGGGCTACTAACCGGGCGCCCCGCCATGATAAGAGTTGAGGAAGTGCTTGAGAGCCTTCCCCTGGAGAAGAAGCTCCTTAAGATCAACAACTTAATACTTGGATTGCCTGGAGATAAGGAGAAGGAATAGAAGCCTTACAACGACATGGCATGGATATAGTAGTCTGCTCTCTCAGATTCTTCTAGCTAGATCGTGTAGTCGGCGATGATTCCCAGTGATAATAGGAGGGCAATAGCTAGATTAGTGTTGAACGCCTCTCTAAGCATGCCTCTCCAAACGAGGACATGCTCAACAGCCATAAGGATTATTGAAACTATCACGGCAGTCCAGCCGAGAATGCCGAAACCGTAAACTCTGGCTAGCAGAATTAGAAGGATTGACGTAATAGTATGCATGGCAACCGAGGCCAGCCTCGATAACCTAGGCCCTAGGAATGCTGGTATGCTCCTTAAGCCATACTTCTGGTCGAAGTCAGCATCCATTATGCTATATATCGTGTCGAACCCTGCAACCCAAAGGATGACTGCAGCCACAAGTAGCCAGGGCACACTGACAAGCACCTCTCCCAAGCCAGCCGCCTCGTCACCTGAAGCCGCTACAGCACCGCCGAAAACTACCGCTCCTAGAGAGAGGCCAAGGTGGATGTGGGGCAGTGGGTGTATCCTCTTCGCGTGAGGGTACGTGATTGCTACCGCCAACACTATCGGCGACAGTAGGAGGGCGTAGATATTCAGCATTGCTGCCGATATGAAGTAGAGGAGCGAGCCCCCTAGGACAAGGCTCCATGCCTCCCTAAGGCTGACGGCTCCCACAACGAGGGGTCTTGAAGCCGTCCTAGGGTTTAGTCTATCTATATCCAGGTCTGCGATATTGTTGTAGGCCATAGCCGCAGTCCTAAGCCCAAGGACGGCAGTCGCCATCCATAGGGCGTCGAGTGCTGTGAAGGGGTAGCCAGAGAGAATAGCGCCTGCGTAAGCGAAGGGTAGGCTAAAAAGCGTGTGCTCTATCCTTAATAGCCTCGAGAAGGCTTCAATCTTGTTGCCCGCCCTGGAAAGCTTGCCTGGATCCCACCTAGGGTAGGCCATACTCTCTCCACCGCCGCTCAACCATTTCCGCCACAGCTGGGTCGGGCTCCACCTCTTCAGGCCACTCTTTCCCACCATATTCTTCTGGCAGCTTTCTAGTGGCGTCTATTCCTAGCTTGCTACCATACCTTGGTGTGGGTGTCGAGGGATCCAGCTCGTCGGCGTGGCTATAAGGTACGACTAGGACATCTCTTTGGGGGTCTACGTGGCTGGACACCGCCCATATAACCTGGTTTATATCCTGGACATCTATATCTCGGTCCACAACAACGAGAATCTTAGTTAGGCTAAGCTGGCCAAGCCCCATGAGAGCCAGCAGAACCTTCTTACCGTGACCAGGATACCTCTTCTTAATGGAAACGAAAGCCATACCCTGGAATACTCCATGTGGGGGCAGATGTAGGTCCACAACCTCCGGGAGGAGCGTCTGTATCGCAGGGAGGAATATCCTCTCAGCGAACTTGCCTATCACAACATCCTCAAGAGGAGGCTTGCCAGTAACGCTCCCATAATATATTGGGTCGCTCCTATGCCATATCCTCTCGAGTCTGAAGGTCGGGAAGAGCCTGTTAGGCCTGTCATAGTATCCGAAATGGTCTCCGTAGGGCCCTTCCTGCCTGAGGTCCTCGAGATCTATATACCCCTCGAGCACGATCTCAGCGTTAGCAGGCACATCGACACCATTAGGCAGACGATAAACAGGGAGACCACTACCCCTAACAACTCCCGCGAATAGATGTTTATCTATGGGGTAAGGTACTGGCATAGCACCCGTCAAGAGGGTTCCCGGATCGCTGCCAATAACAAGAGCAGCTGGAACCCTATTCTCCCCCTTCTCCCTCGCATCCTGCTCCGCCTGCATACCCCTCTTGTGTATTTGCCAGTGGACGACTCCCTCCCTATCACCAGCAATCATAACCCTATAGACCCCCATGTTCATCACGCCCTCGACTGGGTCCCTAACATGGACTAAAGCGTAGGTCAGGTACCTACCACCGTCTTTAGGCCAAACCTTGAAAGCTGGCAACTTTGTGAGGCTTGCCTCACTGCCTTCTAAAACGTTCTCGGTGAACTTGGCTCTCCCAGCCCTGCGTGGCATGTATTTGCCCATGGTCAACACGTCTTTGAGGCTCCTAACCTTTTCACCCAGGCCTAGTGGAGGAGGTCCTCGTAACGGCTCGAAGAGCCTCCAGCCGATATCCTCCAGCCTCTCAACACCTAGAGCTTTCCTTACAACCTCTATGTCGCAGAATATATTACCAGCGACTCTATACCCGGGGTGTCCCTTAACGTTTTCAAAGAGAACAGCTCCGAGACGCCTATACATGATCCGCCTCAATATTTCAGGGATCTCTAGGACAGGATCTACCTCGGCCTTGACCCGCTTAAGAAGCCCTCTTGACTCCAAGAAATCAAGATAGGATCTCAGGTCCTCAGGCCCGGCCAGCCCAGTACACCCGTCCATTCCAAGGGACTTCCTAGGGGTTATAGGGGTAGGTTAGTGTTTGCATCGCCTACCCAGCTGGAGCTAGTTTGGCTAGAAAGTGCCTCACACCCTTAACCTTAGGCTCCCAGACAAGCCGTAGCCCTACTACTTTATAGGGCTTGGCAGCTATCCTGGCGAGGCCCTCAGCGACCCACCTTAGGTGGGAAGACGTGTAGGTCCTCCTGGGTATTGCCAGTCTTAGTAGCTCCGGCTTCTCTTTGTCCTCGAAAGCCAGGTATCCTAGGCCAACGGCCCTAACGCCCGACTCTATGTACAGGTGTGCGGCTAGGCTATCCGCGGGAAACTGCTCTCTGGGAATGTGAGGTAGCAGCCTCGACGCATCGACGTATACCGCATGCCCACCAGGAGGCTTTACCACAGGTACTCCATTGCCTTCCAGTAGGTCTGCAAGATATTCCACCTGGCTGATCCTATGGTAAAGATAGTTCTCGTCTAGAGCTTCCGTTAGCCCCTCGGCTATGGCTTCTAGGTCCCTTCCAGCAAGGCCCCCGTATGTTATAAACCCCTCCTCTAGCACGACCCTTGCGGCCAAATGCTCGTAGACTTCCGAGTCGCTTGTTGCAATAAAGCCACCAATATTAGAGAGGCCATCCTTCTTCGCACTCATAATAGCGTGGTCAGCATGAGACAGTGTCTCCCTAACTATATCAAACACGCTTCGCCCTGCGTATCTTGGATCCCTCCTCTTGACTAGATACGAGTTCTCGGCTATCCTGCATATGTCAAGGACTAGGGGTACTCCATGCTCCCTAGATAGCCTGGCGGCCTCCCTAACATTCTCTGGGTGGACCGGGTGGCCTCCGACCGCGTTGTTCGTCAACACGAGTAGGACAAACGCTACATTCCCCCTCTTAAGAGTAGCCTCGAGCCTGTCTAGGTCAATGTTGCCCTTAAACGGGTGTTCATCCTCCGGATCTAATGCATGCTTGACTGGCATATCTATGGGTTGAGCGCCTATGTTTAGTAGTACAGCTCTCCCTGTGTCGAAGTGGCTATTGGCGGGGACTACCTTGGATTGTGATAGTTCTACTAGAGTAGTGTATAGTATCCTCTCAGCAGCTCTCCCTTGGTGGGTCGGGAGCACAAAGTCCATCCCAGTGAATTTGCGGACCGCCTCCTCGAACTTATAGTAGCTGGACGATCCTGCGTATGACTCGTCGCCCAGCATCAAGGCCGCCCACTGGCGTGAACTCATCGCCCCAGTGCCACTATCTGTGAGTAAATCAATAAACACGTCTTCGCTGCGAAGACGGAAAACATTCCACCACGCCTTCCTAAGGCGTGTGAGCCGCTCTTCGCGGGATAGCAGCTTTATTGGTTCTACTGATTTGACTCTATAGGGCTCTACGGGAGGCTCCAAGACCTCTACACCTAATGGATGGAGGTGTGTAGGGCGATGATAAGGCGGCGATAAAAACATATTTATAACTAAAGTCCCAGTATTCAATAGTATAAAATCAAAACATCACTGTTCAAAAGCCCTCTTCAAAGCTGTCTCAATATCGCTAATGAGGTCCTCAACATCCTCTATCCCTACTGACATTCTAATTAAAGAGTCTCCAATGCCCAGCCTGAGCCTCTCCTCTCTAGGGACTGATGCGTGGGTCATCAAGCTCGGTATCTCCACTAGGGACTCCACCCCTCCCAGGCTCTCCGCGAGATGGAATAGCCTAAGAGACTCAACAAACCTTACAGCAACCTCAGGACCACCTTTTATCTCGAATGACACCATGCCGCTATAGCCAGCCATCTGCCTCCTAGCAACATCATGGCCAGGGTGCGACGATAACCCTGGATAGTATACCTTCTCAACTCGATCATCCCGTTCAAGCCACTCGGCTATAGTCTTGGCGTTACTCTCGTGAATCCGCATCCTAGCGGGCAGCGTCTTTATACTCCTTAGGAGTAGCCACGAGTCGTGCGGTGATAGAACAGCGCCGAGAGCGTTCTGCATGAAGCCGATCCCCTCACATAGCTCTTCCTCTACTGCAACCGCTGCACCGGCCAGTATGTCTGAGTGGCCTGACAAATACTTCGTTGCACTGTGGATAACGATATCAGCGCCTAAGGTCAGAGGTTTTTGGAACACCGGAGTCGCGAATGTATTATCAACTACTAGGAAGGCACCGCTCTCGTGGGCAATCCTAGCTGCCTCTCTAATATCTACTATTTTGAGAAGGGGATTCGATGGAGTCTCGATCCACACGATCCTAGCACCTTCTCCTACGGCCTTCTCTAAGGCGTGGAGATTGGTGGCGTCTACATATCTGACCCTCACCCCAAACCTACCTTCTAGGATTCTGAATAGTCTTTTAGTCCCGCCATACAAGTCGTCCAACGCAACTATCTTATCCCCGCTTCTCAGGATTGATAGTAAAATTGTGGCCTCAGCGGCCAGCCCAGAAGAGAAGGCGAAACCGCACTTCCCCCTCTCGAGGCCGGCCAGCTTCCTCTCTAGAACATCCCTTGTAGGGTTTGAGGTCCTGCTGTATACATAGCCTGACTCCACATCTCTAACGCTCTTCTTGGCAAAAGTTACAGCGACGTGTATCGGAGGTACTATGTCCCCGTGCTGTGTCTCTAACGGGTCTTCTCCTAGATGTATGGCCCTAGTCCGCTCCCCTTTCATAGGCAGCCTCACCCTAGGATGTCGGAGAGCACCTCCTCGTCTCTAGTGGAGAAGCCGTTTTCCTCCATCCAGCCGTCATCATAAAATTTGCTCAGGTAGTTCCTCCCAGTATCTGGTAGAATGACAACAGCCCTCTTCCCCCTAACACGCCTCTCCTTCAAATACTTGACCGCAGCGTATACGGCGGCTCCAGAGGAGCCGCCTGCCAGGAGGCCCTCTACTCTTGCTAGGAGCCTGGCCATGGCGAATGCCCTAGCATCGTCGACGACAACTATTTCGTCTACCAAGTTTAAATCTATCGTTTCGGGGATGATGTCCTCGCCAATACCTTCAACTTTGTAGGTCCGGGCCAGCTTCTGCGCCTCGGCGACAGGCATTCCCTTCTTCACAAGGTGGAAGATGGAGCCTTCAGGATCTACTCCTACGATTTTAATCCTCGAACCTAGGCGGGGCTTGAGGTATCTTGCTATACCTGTAATAGTTCCTCCAGTCCCCATACCCGCGAACACATAGTCTAGCCTGCCGCCAGTCTGCGATAGGAGTTCCCTCGCTGTAGTTTCCTCGTGGGCCAGAGGGTTATACTTGTTCTCGTACTGGTTGGGTATGTAAGCGTATGGCGTGGGCTTAACATCCATTTCCAACGCCTTCAGAAGGGAAGCTCTGTCCTCGCTCCTAATCCATTCTTGAACCACCGAGACGATCCTCTCTATATCCTCTCGGAAAGGCCGCCTACCTAGAGACCAAATCAAGTTCCTTAGAACCTTCGCTACATTATAGTATGAGATTGGATCGTCTGGAGAGACGGATGTGGGTGTCCTAACTATAATAGCGCCGAGAGCCTTCAAGATAGCCTCCTTTTCGAAGCTCATCTTTGTAGGCATGACGGCCACGACTGTGAGGCCATACTCCTTAGCAGCTAGAGCCAAACCAATGCCCGTATTCCCTGAGGTCGGCTCAATTAAAACTCCTCCTTCATCAACAAGACCCTCAGATACGGCACCCCTTATCATGTATAGCCCTATCCTATCCTTGACGCTTCCTCCTGGATTATAGTACTCTAGCTTTGCGTAGACCTCGCTCTTAATTCCAGTTAGCTTCTCCAACCTAGCCAGCCTGACTAGGGGGGTATTTCCGATTAGGTCTAGGATAGTGTTGGCTGGTTTAGGAGGGTCTACCTGCACAATAAGCCTGCACCAGTTAGTATATTCAAAACAAGTCTAAAATCTTAAATATAATAAACTTTTTGAGAATGTCAAAATAATAACATGAATGCTATCACCCCTGCATGATATCTCGAGCCCATCCCTCTATAGCAGAACCTATACCACCCTACAAGTTAACAATATTCTTTGGACGGAGAACGCCATATCCAATAGGGGGCTAATGGTGCCAGCTGTGGAAGCCTCAATATCACTGAGTAAAGAGGCTAGGCGCTGTGGAGGCGTGATAGCAGCCCTCCTAACAAATCTTCGAAAGACGCCTAGAGGGGCTAAAGTGGCTATAACGGATTTCGAGGGAATGGAGTCTTTGCTCATAGAGGCTCTCGACAGGCTCCAACAACTAGGGATAGCCGAAGTTGTTGAGACCTCAGAGGGCAGAGTTGTCGTTAAGAAGGTCTAAACACGACATGCATCAGTAATTTCTTTATCTCTCTAGAGTAGTGACCGCCTTCTTGACTGGGTCTCCCTTAACTTCGTTCAAGAACCTTCCTGTACCCCCCCTTCTCTTGGCTACTATCCCTGCTGCAATACTTAGGGCTAGCTCTTCGGGAGTCACAGCCGCGAGATCAATGCCCGCGGGAGTCTGTATCTTATTGATCTCATCGCCGAACCCCCTCCTAATAAGTGTCCTTATTATCTCGTCGGCTCTTCTAACACTCGAGACCAGAAATACTGCTGCCTGCTCTCTTCTTAGAATCTTTTGGAGCACCTCGAGATCTATGTCTGTTCTGCCCATACTCGCGAGCACGCTATATGTGTGTCTGTCCCACCTCAGCTTGTCTAGGTCTTCGAGGCTGGTTACTATGCTGTCTGCACTGGGATACGCTTCTCTGGATGCGGCTGGATCGACAACTACAGTCTTGAACCCGAGTATCTTCATGATATCGACGAGAGCGCGGACAACCCTATTGTGACCGAACGCTATAACCTGGGGTTTGGGGTAGACAGGCTCTACGTAAAGCATAACCTCCCCACCGCACGGCGTCCCAACCTCGATTACGTCCTCGGACACCTGCCTAAGCTCTTTACCAGCCATAACAAGCTTTATGATCCTAGGCCTGCCCGTCTTCAGAGTTTCTAGAGCAGCAAGGAGTATAGCGTTCTCACTACACCAGCCCCCGAGCCACCCCAAGACGCTCCCGTCCGGGAGTATAGCACCCTTAGCCCCTACCTTGGCCGCTGCAGAGCCTTTCACGCTAACAACTACAGCAATAACGAATTCCCTCTCCTCCTCTATTAGGTTTCTGACTAGGTCAACCCACTCAGCTAGGTTCTCATCGTACTTTACCTCGGGCAATCTTCAACCAACCCACTATAAAATTAAAATATAGGCCTTCTGGTAGATAGGTTTTAAAGCTGACGTATTTATAGTCCTTATGAAGACTCTAACTCCCTCTTGATGCCAGAAATTATATCATTGATCATTCTGTTAGCCAAACTATTCAGCACCCTCCCACCCATCGAGGCGGCCAAACCCCCCACAGACCCACTGAAGGCCCATTCAACCTTTGTGGAGCCATTCTCAGCCTTGACCGTGAACTCTAGAGTGAAATCTAGAGTGCTACCAGCACCCCTCCCACTACCCCTCACCCTAGCATATTTCGGCCGGTCGAGCTCCTCAAACTCAGCTCTAACGCTAGCATCACCCCTAATTGGCCCCAGGCTCAGCCTAAGGTTGATGGTGAACCTCCCGTTCTCCCGCTCCACAGACTTGAATCCCGGGAAGGACCTAGCAAACTTATCAGGGTCAGACAGAAAGTCGAAAACCTCCTCGACACTCTTTGATACTGTGAACGAGCCACTATAATTCAGCTCCAAACCCTTCACCCCCACCCATGATAAAGATCTAGTTTTTGATATATCGTTGAAGCAAAGCGTATATAGCCCCAAGTCTAGAATTAAACCAAGTACAACCCTCGCAGACAGGCACTACTTCACAAAATATACAGCCCTTTTAACGAGCCTAGGATCTTTGAGCGACTCCAAGGTCATAACGGTGTGAGACTCCTCCAGAGCAACATCTAGCCCAGCCGGCCGGTCTGCCTCTGGAACACGGCCTGGGACCACCCATATCACTAATCCAACCATCCTTCTAATGGCTCGGAGGACTTCCCTTAGCTTGTCGAGATCGCCGAGATCCCAGCCATCGCTCACGATCACAAGTATAGCCCTACTACTCAATATTCCGCTATATCTCTCGGCCAGGACTGCAAGAGAGTCTCCTATCCTAGTTCCACTACCCCACAATCCGACGTGCTCTTGAGTCCTCCTGAGGAAGTCCAAGGCGCTTCTAGAGGACTGCAGAATCTCTGTAGCCCTGAAGAGCCTAGTACTGAATAGGAAAACTTCGTATGAGCCTGAGGGGAGGCTTTTTAGAGACGATAAAAGGGCGTAAAGCTCTACCCAGTAGTCCTTCATAGAGTTACTCACGTCAGCCACTAATACCAGCCTCGACTTGGTTCTCCTCCTACCACTCTTGACTAGCCAGTACGGTTCTCCGAAGGCCTTCAGGCTTCTCTTCATTATCTTTCGGAAGTCCATATCTCCACTCTTCAAACGGGTCTTCCGCCTTCCCTCCTTAAGCGAAGCCGCCCTAACTAGGCTTCTAACCCCTACCTTATACCTCTTAACGGCGTCTGGATGCGGCTCTTCGATGCTCAAACCCTCCCAATAAACATCGAGAGGGCTATACACGCCTAGGAAGTGGCTTACAGGGTCTCCCGGCGGCTCATCATAAACTATCCTAACCGCGGTTCTCGGCCTGGGAAGCTCCCAATGCGTAACGTTCATCCAGTATTTGGCGAAGAGCTCGTCGAAGAGGAGTAGGTCCTCGCTTCTCTTAGCTAGAGTGGCTCTAAGTGATAGCCTAAAAACCTCTAAGTCTAGGCTGCTTGCTATCATCGCTGCCCGGGCTGCATCTATCGCTTCCGATGTAGATACTCTCATCCCATTCCTTCTCAGGGCGTCAACGAATTCCACTATCCTCCTAGGCAGCTCATCTGGCCTCGGTATAACCGTCATCCATTTGACACCAAGTCATCTGGACTAACGGTTCTGAGGTCCTCACCAGACTTTATAACGCAGGCGAGCGTCCTCTCCACAGCCTCTTCATTCAGCTCCTTATATCCTAACAGCTTTAGGGCGTTGGCCCAATCTACAGTCTCCGAGACCCCAGGCTTTTTCATAATGTTTTTCATAGACCTCAGTTTCCCGGCAGCTGTGACTACTTGTTCGGCTAGCTTCTTCTCAATACCGTTCACCTTGGCCACGATTATCTCTATCTCCCTGTCCTTCGGGGGATAGGTGACGTAGTGGTATAGACACCTTCTTCTCAACCCATCACCTATCTCCCTTGTCCTGTTAGAGGTGATTATCACTATAGGCCTAGTCTTAGCCTTGAAAGTCCCAAGCTCAGGTATTGTCACCTGGAACTCCGCTAGGAACTCGAGGAGAAATGCTTCGAACTCTTCGTCAGCTCTATCTATCTCGTCTATCAAGAGAACTGGAGGCCTAGGACCCTCGTGTAATACGGCGCGCAGTAGGGGGCCTTTTAGCAGATACTTCTCGGAATAGATCTCCCTCTCGATGGATTGGGGGTCTGAGGTCCTCTCCAGCATCCTTATAGCTAGTAGTTGCTTCGGATAGTCCCAATCGTAGAGAGCCTGGGAGGCTTCAATTCCCTCATAGCACTGCAGGCGGATCAACTCTGTTTCTAGAGCTTCAGCGAGGACCTTGGCCAGCTCCGTCTTTCCGCACCCGGGCTCTCCTTCGAGCAGTAAAGGCTTACCCATCTTGAGGGCGAGCCAGAGGGTAGTAACGAGGTCCTCGCCGGGAATATAGCCTCTAGCTAGGAGGAGTTCCCTCAGCTTCTCTGGTGTTAAGCCCTCGATAAACCTCTCCCAGCTTTCCAATCTCTATCCACTCTCCACTCTTCTAGGAGGTGACACAGAGCCCTATCTCTGGGGTAATGAGATTTTACAGGTGGGGAGGAAAAAAGTTTTTGGATTCGAAGTATTTCATCCTCCCTTGGCCTTTGATAGAGCCCGTGTTAGAGCCCTCTTCGTGAGGACCTCAGCCATCTTCTTCCTATACTCGCTGGAAGCCCTCACATCGCTCGGCGGCTCAAGACCCTCGGAAGCTAGGTCTGCAGCCTTCTCTATACTAGCCTCGCTTGCCTCCCTACCAACTAGCTCCTCCTCAACCTGCCTCGCCCTCACAGGCTTATCGCCTACCCCGGTGAGCCCGACTCTTACCCTGGAGAAAGCGCCTCCATCAACCTCCACGTATGCAGCTACGCCTACTATGGCGAAGTCTGTGGCCCTGAAGTAGAGTTTCTCGTAGGCGGTTCCGAACCTCCCTGACAGGGAGGGGACTCTCACTTCCACCAGCAGCTCGTCGGGGCGGGCATCTGTGAAGTAGGGCCCCTGTATGAATTCATCGACCTTTACCTCCCTCTCTCCATCAAGGCTCTTCAGAACTACTGTCGCCTCGAGAGCTGTGAGGGCTGCTGGGTAGTCTGCCGCGGGGTCTGCGTGGGCTATGCTGCCTCCGATAGTACCCATGTTCCTTACCTGCAGGTCTCCAATCTTCGAGGCAGTCTCCTGTAGGAGTGGGTTCTTCTCTGCGAGTAGGCTGGAGGACTCTATCTCGCCGTGGGTCGTCATTGCACCTATCTTTATCGTGGAGCCGTTCTCCCTGATGTACCGGAGGCCTGGTACCTTTCCGAGGTAAATCACTACCTCTGGCTTTACCAGCCTTAGCCTCATCATGGGTATTAGGCTGTGTCCTCCAGCCAGTATCTTAGCGTTGTCTCCATGCTCCTTGAGGAGCTTCAGAGCCTCCTCTAGACTGCTGGGTACCAGGACCTTGAACTCAGGGGGATACATGCCCATCCACCTCCACTACTTCTTCCCTTTGAGAGCCTTCCAAATCTTGAACGGTGTCAGAGGCATGTCAATATGATCAACACCTAGGTGTGCTAGTGCGTCGATAATAGCATTCACTACGGCAGGCGTCGAGGCTATTGTACCAGTTTCTCCTATGCCTTTGGCTCCCAGCGGGTTGTGGGGTGAGGGGGTCTGCTCGAAGTAGGACTCTATGTTGGGGACGTCTAGCGCGGTGGGGATCATGTAGTCATTGAAACCAGCTGTCAGCAGGTTGCCCCTCTCGTCGAACACCGCCTCCTCGAACAGCGCCTGGGCTAGGCCCTGCACCACACCACCATGCACCTGGCCTTCGGCCAGGAGTGGGTTTATGATTACTCCTGCGTCGTCAACGGCGACGTACCTGAGTATCTTGGGCTTAAACGTTTCCGGATCTATCTCCACAATGCAGACGTGGGTGCCGTAGGGGAACACGAAGTTCTCTGGGTCGTAGAACACGGTTGCCTCGAGGCCCGGCTCCACGTCGTCCGGAAGCTTGTCGGCAGTATAGGCTGCGAGAGCGACGTCCTGGAAGGTCACTGCCTTGTCTGGGCTGCCTTTAACCCAGAACTTGCCCTCACCCTCCACTATATCCTCCTCTCTCGCCTCTAGGAGGGCTGCAGCGATCTTCCTGGCCTTTCTCTTTATTCTTCTGGCGGCCAGCGCTAGTGCGCCACCGCCGACGGGGGTAGTCCTGCTGCCGTATGTGCCCATTCCGAAGGGCGTCTCGTCCGTGTCTCCGTGGACTATCTCCACGTCGTCTATAGAGACGCCTAGCTCGTCTGCCACGATCTGGGCGAAGCTTGTCTCCTCGCCCTGGCCGTGGGGGTGACTCCCTACGTATACGCTCACCTTGCCCGTGGGGTGGACTCTTATCAGCACGCTCTCCCAGAGTCCTAGGCCGAAGCCCGTGGCTCTAGCTATCCTGGAGGGTGCTAGGCCGCACATCTCGATGTAGCTTGATATGCCTATTCCTATGAGCCTCCCCTCCTTCCTGGCCTTCTCCTGGATCTCCCTCCACTTCTTGTACTCTGCTATCTCGAGAGCCTTCTCGAACACCTTCTTATACTCCCCGCTATCGTAGATTAGGCCCGTGACTGTTGTTGCTGGAGCCTTATCTAGTAGATTCACCCTCCTGACATCAGCCGGGTCCATGCCTAGCCTTAGGGCGACTAGGTCCATCGCCCTCTCTAGGATGTATGTTGCCTCCGGCCTTCCAGCGCCTCTATATGCGTCAACGGGTGTTGTATTTGTGAGGACGCCTTTGACCTCCACGTCGACGCCCGCTATCTTGTAGGGGCCTTGGAGCATTAGGCCGAAGAGTATTGTGGGGACGCCAGGTGCGGCTGTTGTCAGGTATGCGCCCATGTTGGCTAGAGTCTTAACCCTGAGCCCGAGGATCCTGCCGTCGTTGGTCGCTGCGATCTCTACATCGTCTATGTGATCCCTGCCGTGTATCGTGCCTATGAAGTTCTCCCTCCTCGTCTCAACCCACTTAACCGGGACTCCAAGGTCCATAGCCAGCCTGGACACGATCACCTCTCCAGGGTAGACCTGTATCTTGCTGCCGAACCCTCCGCCCACATCCGGGGCTATAACCCTGATCCTGTGCTCTGGTATGCCGAGAGAGCCAGCCATTATCAGCCTGTGGACGTGGGGGTTCTGCGAAGTAACCCAAACCGTGAGCTCCTCGGTGCCGGGGTTGTAGGCAGCTACTGCAGCCCTGGGCTCCATAGCGGAGGGGATGAGCCTCTGGTTTATCAGCCTCTTCCGGATCACAAAGTCTGCCTTCCGCTCGAGGTCCTCGAAGCTCTCTCCACCCTGGAACCTCCAGGTGAATGCTATGTTGTTCGGCGCTTCGTCGTGGAGCTGCGGCGCTCCGGGCTTTACAGCTTCCTCTGGGTCGACTACTGTTGGGAGCTGCTCGTACTCAACCTCGATTGCATCTAGAGCATCGTACGCAATATATGGGTCCTTGGCTACTACCACCGCAACTATGTCGCCAGTGAACCTGACCTTATCGTAGGCGACAACAGGCCAGGTGACTGGCTTTAGGTCTGCGTTCGTCAAGGCCCAGGCAGTGCCGAGGGGCGCAACCTTGTCCCTGAAGTACTCTCCAGTGAAGACGCCGACTACTCCAGGAATCTTTTCAGCCTTACTGGTGTCGATGGATTTAATGCGTGCGTGGGCATAGCTAGCTCTCAGGAAGGCAGCGTAGTGCATTCCCGGGAGGTGGATGTCGTCTACGTAGAGTCCCTTGCCCGTTATGAACCTGAGGTCCTCCTTCCTCTTGACCGGCTTCCCGATGTACCTTTTGGGAGTCTCAACGGCCACCTCCACCACCTCCATACATCCTCTCAGCCGCCCAGAGGGCGGAGCGCACTATGTTAACGTAGCCGGTGCACCTGCAAAGGTTTCCTTCGATAGCTCTTCTGACCTCGGCCTCCGACGGCTTTCTCTTCACCCTGTTTAAGAAGTCGTAGAGAGTCATGATCATGCCTGGAGTGCAGAATCCGCACTGGAGGCCGTGGTTCTCCCTAAAGCCCTCCTGTATTGGATGGAGCTTGCCATTGCTTGCTAGCCCTTCTACAGTTATAATCTCCGCGCCGTCGGCCATGAAGGCGAAGAGGGTGCAGGATTTGACAGCCTTCCCGTTCATTATAACCGTGCATGCCCCACAGTTGCTCGTGTCACAGCCTACATGGGTTCCTGTGAGGCCTAGTACATCTCTGATATAGTGCACTAGAAGCATCCGGGGAGGTACTTCATGGGTATAGGTCCTACCGTTCACCTTAACAGTTATCTTTACTAGTTGCTCCCCCTGTTGGGACACCAGATCACACCCCTAGGGGCATCATAATAGTGAGGGTGGCAATACCATTATTTTAACCAGCAATGATGCTTTGACAGTACAAGAATCAATTCAACAAGGATTCACTCATTCCACGTATTAACCCCCCATGCTGTAAACATCCAAAGTAGGGTATTAGCTAATGTATAGGGCTGTCGTAACGGCAATCTTAACAGCAATAATACTAGTGTCACTACTCTACCCAATAGAAGCATTATCATCCAGCGACCCACAGACCTGGGCCTCCTGCAGCGTGCCTATAGTGGCTGTCTCCAGTGGTGGAGGAGGAGTAGTCAGCACCCTAACAGTGACCATCAGCAGTCCAGGCTCGGGTAGGGTATTCATATCAACAAGCCCAGCCAGCCAAATCGACACTCTCGGGAGCGCTAGGGTCGCTGCCTTCGCAGCCTCAATACTGGCAGGAGTCAATATGGGAAGCTACGACTTCTACTACCAGATAGTCTCCCCCAGCATAATAGTGGGAGGACCCAGCGCCGGCCTGGCCATGGCCATAGCTACCTACGCCCTCCTCACGGGCTCCGAGTGCCCAGAGGGGTTCGCAGCTACAGGAATGATTCTACCCGATGGCAGCGTCGGGCCAGTAGGTGGTTTGAAGGAGAAACTCGAGGCCGCAGCAGAAAGTGGTTACGATATATTCCTAATCCCCGCAGGTCAGGAGCAATATACCTACGTCGCTAGAAGAGTGGAGAGAATAGGCCCTCTGGTCAGGATCGTAAGCGAGCCTGTAACAGTCGACCTGGTTAAGCTGGGAGAGGACCTGGGAGTCAGCGTAGTGGGCGTCTCCACACTGATGGAGGCCGCTCAGGCCCTAGGCCTTCCAACACCTAACCTCGAGACTGGCTTCAAGCCACCCGAATATGTTTCTTCTAGGATGGAGGAGTTTGCCCGGGGGAACATAGAGTTCGCCCGGGGAGAGGCAAATCCTCTGAGCGGAGCTGAGGGTGCTCTGGGCGAGCTAGCACGTCTAGCCCTGGATAGGGCTGCCAGGGCGGAGCAGCTTGTGGACGAGGGTTTCGTCTTTGCAGCGGCTGCAAACTCGTTATTAGCCGCTGCATACGCAGAGTCTGCGAGCACACTAGCATCCCTGATAGAGGGGCAGAGCCTCAACGTCACAAGCATCGTCGAAGATGCTACCAGCAGTCTAGACACAGCTCTCGATGCCTTGAGCAATACGGAAGTCCAAGGCCTGCACTCGTTTGACGCTATCATAAAGGCTTATGGAGTCGCGGGGCTCGCGTCATACAGGCTGTCTAAGGCAGTTGAAAGCCTAGATCAGGAGGATGGAGAATACTATCTCCCAAGAAGCCTTCTGGGCGGCGTAAGTGTGGAGCCGTTGATAGACCTCTACTACGCTAGGTGGCTTGCAGAGTGGGCATTATTCTGGGCGTCCCTCGCCTCCGAGCTATCGGGGCCAAGCATAGACCCAGGTAGTATAGAGGAGCTGTCTAAGCTTCTGGTTAGCCAGGCGGCAACTACATCCGCCTACACGGATTATATAGCTTCCGAGACTGGTAAGGAGAGGGCAGAGCAGGCTATTTACCTCGCATCGCTCGCCATCACCGCGACAAGCCCCCTCGAGGCGATAGGGTACAGCATCGAGTCTATCTCGCAAGCAACAATCTACCTCAACAGAGAGTTCAGCCTCGAGCCGGAGAGGACAGCGTTGTCGATAGCGGCTGTGGCAGCCCGCCTCGCTGGCAGCTTCGAGTCGCCTCCCCCACATCCAACACTCCTACTACAGTCTATGCCGGGATATGCTGAGGGCTGGGAGAGGCTGGCTGTGGCGAGCAAGGCTCTAATGTATCTAGCCGCGGATGCCCTAGCCTCAGGCTATCTTGGAAGCATGGTCGACCGAAACCTAGAGCAAGAGGGCGCCAGATCTCCCATGGTTGAGACTGTGGTTGTTACTAAGATTAAGGAGAATACCGTGACGGAGACCATGGAGGTCACAATAACTAGGCAGCCCGGGGGTTTGGGCCTTGGCTTCGTTGTCTTGATGTCGGCTGCTGCAGCAATTGTGGGGCTTGTTATTGGGTTGGCCGCCGGATTCATAATAAGAAGTATCCTATGAATATGTTTGTAACCGACACTATTACGTATATAATGCAGATCAAATCTATTAATTGTACAACTAGAAAACATTAAGCCTTAAGACCAGCCTCATTGATAAAAATGCTTAATTATAGCCCCAAACCAAGGGTATAGTGGTGGCAAGCCGTGGAATCCCCCGCTACATTCGCAATCATGAACCACATAAGGGCCGAGACTCCAGAAGCGTTCCAGAAAGTAGTCGAGTCCTTCAAGACGAGGAGGGGGCTGGTCGAGGGGAGGCCCGGCTTCAAAGCCCTCCTAATACTCGCCAATCCCGACCGCCGCGAGGTCCTAGTAATAACCGTGTGGGAGTCAAAGAAGGCCTTCGAGGCCTGGGTCGAGAGCGAGGAGTTCAAGAAGGCCCACGAGAGGGCTAGGAGTAGGAGGCTCGAAGGGACGAGCTCAGAGGGCATAGAGTTCGAGGTCGTAGACTTCAAAACACCCTCCTAACCCTCTCCCGCAGCCCTATCCAGGAGCATTAGGTCTAAATGCCTAGCCATGACCACCGCGGGCCTCCACGCCTCGATAGCCTCAACAACATCCCAGTAGTCGAGCACACCCAGCTCCTCCCCTCCAATCTCAACCAGAAAGCCGCGGATCCTCTCGCCTAGAGAGACCGCAGGCCCGTGCCACGACACGGCCCTTAGCCGGGCTACCAGCAGGTCTGGGGGCTCGTAGAGGGGGTCTGAGGGGTCTTCTAGGACCTCGCCGCCATCGCTGCGGAGCCTCACACGATACCCCGGCCACACCCCACTCCTATGGAGAGCCTCCACCACCATCCCGGGGTAGGTGTTGACCCTGTAAGCCACGCCAGCCTCCTCGGCCTTGGCGGCCAGCCTCGAGAGCTGGCCAGCGTGCCTAGACTCTGCCACAACGAGCTCCACGCTCCTAGAGTAATCCGGAGGCGAGAGCCACTCCTCTATCCAAGCCTCAGCCAGGCCAGAATCCTCTATCGACCGCTCTAGAACGCGGGCATCCAAGCCTAGAGGCTTGAGGTAGATCCTGAACGGCACGCCCGGCAGCCTCCTCGACTCTAGGGAGACGCCGTCATAGGCGAGGACCTCGAGGCCCCCCTCCCTAGAGGGGCGGGCGTCTAGTACGAACGACAAGGCGAGCCAACCCTACGCTACTTGATGATGGAAGCCGGAAGGCCCGGGGGGATGCGAGAGTATTTCCACAAAGCCAAATATTATCGGCGCCCACCCCCTCCCGCCTCCTCAAGCCTCACTCCCCAGACACTAGGATCTCTAAGGCGAGGCTGAGGCGGGTTGATGCGAGCCATAGCAGCCAGGAGGCGGTGGAGGCTGGTTGGAGGAGCGCTATTCGTCCCAGAGCCAGGAGTGCCTATAGGGTTCCACGGGGCGGTTGAGTGGAGCAGGATCTCCAGGCTACCCCTACCCAGGGCTGCAGAGGCCAGCATAGGGAGGGTGCTGACCTCAGCCGAGGCTCTGCGCGCCCTGGAGAGGAGGATGGCCCTAGACCCGAGGGCCCCCAGGCTTGAGGGTTGGAGGAGGCTCGGCGATGTTAGGGCTTGGGATAGGGCCGGCCTGGTCAGGACTCCCAGGTCAGGCCTGTACTGGAGGGTCTTCCAGCTCGACTTCCACAGCCTCTACCCCACCATAATAGCCAGGCACAACCTCTCCGGCGAGACTGTGGGGGCGCGGGGCTGCCGCTCAGAGGTGCCCGAGGGGGGCGCCCACCCCGTATGCACTGACGTGCGTGGCGTTGTGGCCGAGGTCCTCGGAGGGCTAGTCTCGAGGAGGGCGGCCATAAAGAAGGCCCTATCCGCAGCTATCGATACTCAAAGCGGTGTTTTGAGGGAGAGGTCTGAGGCCCTGAAGTGGATACTAGTGTCTGGCTTCGGCTACCTAGGCTTCAGGAATAGCCTGTTCGGCAGCATACTAGCCTACGAGAACGTGACCGCCATAGCCAGGAGGACGCTGCTGAAGGCTGAGCGAGCGGCCAGAAGGGCCGGGTTCAGGATAGTCCACTCCATAGTAGACAGCATATTCGTCCAGCCAGCCGGCTCGGAAGCCCCGAGCCCCGGAGAGCTGGCCCGGCTCATAGAGAGGGAGACCGGGATAGGGGTCAAGGTCGAGGCGGTCTACAGGTGGCTCTACATACCGAGGACCTTGGGCGGCGTGGGTGCTGGGAACAAGTACTACGGGCTCCTCGAGGACGGGGGGGTAAAGGTCAAGGGGGTAATGGCTGTCAGGAGGGACACGCCGCGCATCGTGGCCCGAGCCCAGAGGAGGGCTATAATGGAGCTGGCCAAAGCCGAGAGGCCCGAGAGCTTCGGGGAGGCCTTGATGGAGGCCCACCGGGTGCTAGACAAGGCCTCCTCCCTCCTCATGGAGGGGAGGGTGGGGCCCGAGGACCTCGTGATAGTTAGGAGGAGCTCCATAAGGGAGGCAAGGCTCTACAGGTCCTCCTACTCATCCCGGCTCGCAGCTTACGTGGCTACCGTGAGGGGCCTCCTCCCTGT
>WANT01000013.1 GCA_015521685.1 Aeropyrum sp. | reverse complement strand
GCGAACTTGTCGGGGTCGAAGCCTAGTAGCTCGACCCTCAGCAGGTCTGCAAGATCCCTCTTATAGAGCCTTATGGGGCCTATGATCATAACGCCCGTCACCAGCGAGGCCAGCATCACACCTCTGTTGCTAGCCATCCCGCCCAGTATCATTAGGGCCCATGGCCAGAAGGTCCATAGCATCCTGTCGAATATCGACTGTGCGGCCACAGAGCTGCCCGCTATTATGGGGTTGAGCGAGTAGAGGACTCCTGCGAGTGCTGCTAGAGCGCTCCCTATTATCATGGCATCCCTCCTGACCTTTGCCACGTCTTTACCTAGCGCCTTCGCAGCGTCCTCATCGTCTCTCACAGCCCTCATGAGCCTTCCAGACGGGGAGTTGTATATTCTCTCTACGAAGATGTATACTAGGACCGCCACTGCTACAGTCATCACAACTGAGGCTAACCCGGCATCGCCTGTCCAGGCCAGGAGGTTGGGTACCGTGAGGCCTACTGTCGGGGTAGACCCCATAATTTGAACTGTGTACGTGGAGTAGACTCTTAGGGCCTCCGAGGCGGCTAGCAGCATTATCGCCAGGTAGTCTCCCCTCAGTCTTAGAGCCGGGTATGATGCCAGGAGGCCTAGAAAGCCGCCTAGGAGTAGGGCTAGTATGAATGAGAATAGTAGGAGTGCTATAGATACTATCGGCTGGTTGGGGAAGAACTCGGAGTTCAGCATCTGGAGTGTCTCGGTGTTGCTATATATCACTAGGGAGGGATCTAGCCCGGCTATGGCTGCCGCAGTCCTCGCAACTAGGTTGCCCACAACTATACCTCCTATCGCGAAGAACATGGCCTGGCCGAAGTCTGGTATGCCTGTGGCGCCCGCCTTGAGGTTGAGTGAGGCTGTGAGGACATAGTATACAGCTACATATGCTATGATAAGCTCTATCAGGTAGCTTACTTCAGCCACGCGCTTCACCCCCTCCTCCTAAGCCTTGACACAAGCCTGGCCCTGACCTCAGGCTTGAAGAGGGAGGCTATGCCCTGCGGCAGGAATAGAAGGGTAAGGGCTACGGCTGCCATCGACAATACCTTGTTGTATCTAGTCACGTCTAGGCCAGTCAAGTCGGTTATCATGGAGGATACCATGATCTCCACAGTACCTATTATGAAGCCGCCTCCAATGCTGCCGAAAACGCTGTTGACCCCACCAACTATGCTGCCGGCGAACGCACTCACAATGATCTCGTCTGCAGGGCTTGTCGCTGTTACAGGCTTTATGAGGTCGCCCATGAACAGGATGATGAAGCCCGCGAAGCCCGCTGTGGCGCCGCTTATCATCCACGCTATAGTGTATACCTGCTCCACGTTGATGCCGAGGACCTCAGCCAACGCTGGGTTCTCTATTGAGGCCCTCATCTTGACGCCTAGCTTGGTCTTGAAGAGTAGGATGAAGAGGAGTAGAGCCACGCCCAGGCTACCTAGAAGGCTGAGTAGGAACACACCCCTCATCCTGTATCCCAGAGGCTCGACCTCGAGCCTCGGGTCGAAGGCGTGGAGGCTCAGACTTGTGGTCTCTCTGCCGAAGACACCGCTTACTAGAGTCTTGACCGATATGTGTGTGCCCAGAATGAATAGCATGGCTATGAGGAAGAAGTCGAAGGCGAGAGTTGCTATCATCAACTTCAGGAAGTCGGCCCCCCTATTTATGAGGGGCCTGAGGACCAGGAAGTACTCCAGAAGTGCCACGAGAATTCCCGCTGTGATTGAAGCAAGAATACCCACGATAACTATGTCGAATGGTATCCTGTAGCTGAGGGTTAGCGGGCCTAGGGAGAGAGTGCTCTTTGAGAACGTTATATCCCCGTAGACCGCTTGAGTGTAGAGAGCCATTGCTGCCGCAGCCGAGTAGGCTCCAGCACTAGCTATCCTGGGGTGTGCAAAGTTGAACACTCTGGTAGTCATGTATGCTAGTGTGATCCCCAGGCTCAGGAGCGCTATTACGCCCGAGTAAGATATCGTGTCCAGAAGGACCTTAACATCTATCAAGCCCAGACACCTCCAGCCCTAGAGACCAAGGTACATCCTAGCCAAGTCCTTGCTCCTCAGCAGCTCCCCCGCGGGGCCGTCGAAAGCTATCCTACCGTTAACCACTAGAATCCCCTTGTCCCCTATCTCGAGAGACGCCTTAACGTTCTGCTCTACGAGGACAACAGTGTACCCCTCCTTATTCAGTATTCTGACATAGGTGAGCACCTCCTTAGCGAGTTTGGGGGACAGGCCTGCAGTTGGCTCGTCTATTAGGAACACCTTGGGGCTCCTCATAACCCCTATAGCCATAGCGAGCATTTGCTTCTCCCCGCCACTCAGCGTACCAGCCTTCTGGCCTAGCCTCTCCTTTAGCCTGGGAAACATGTTGAAGACCTCTTCCAGCCTGCTCCTGAACACCTCCTCCTGGAGGTCGTATCCAGCGAGCCGTAGGTTCTCCATGACCGTGAGCTCCCTGAAAACGTTGTCTAGCTGGAATATGAAAGTCATGCCTAGCTTCGCCCTGTCGTGAGGTGGTAGCTGGGTTACGTCCCTGCCGTCGAAGAGCACTCTCCCTTGGTATACGTTCGTGAACCCGAATATCGTCTTCAGTAGGGTGCTCTTTCCAGCCCCATTGGGGCCTACTATGACAGTAATTTCTCCCTTCGGGATTTCGACAGTCACGTCGAACAAGGTCTGCAGCTTTCCATAGCCAGCACTCACCTCCTCAAGCTTGATAACCCATTGGCCAGCCAAGGCTAACCACCCAGGTAGCTCTCCAGGACTAGAGGGTTGTTTAGGACCTCGTCTGGGGAGCCAGAAGCTATGACCCTCCCAAGGCTCATAGCATAAACGTTATCAACATACTCCTTAACGAGGCTTATCCTATGCTCTATAATTAGGAATGTTATGCCCTTCTCCCTCGCCAGATACCTTATCCTCTCCATTATGCTGCCGACTAGCTTTGGGTTCACCCCAGCAGCAGGCTCATCCATTATTATCATCTCAGCACCCTTCATTATAGCCCTAGCTATCTCCAGCAGCTTCATCTGGCCGCCGCTTAGCTCGTTCGCCCTCCTATTCCACATATGAGATAAGCCCACCCAGCCAAGTATCTCGAACGCCCTTGCAGCCATCCTCTTCTCAAACCCGTACCAGAACCCCCTGAGTATACCTGCTAGGAATGGGTTCTCCCCGGGATGTCCATCTACGGCTGAGAGAACGTTTTCTAGGACCGTTAGCCTCTGGAACGGCTTTGGGATCTGGAATGTTCTAACGAGCCCGAGCCTGGATATGTCGTGGGGGCTCCTCCCAGTTATGTCAACACCCTTGAATACTACCCTTCCCTCCTCAGGGGATAGGAATCCAGATACTACATTGACTAGAGTGGTCTTACCTGACCCATTAGGGCCGATTAGGAGTGTGACAGAGCCCTTTGGAATCTCCATGGTGACGCCGTCTAGGGCCACTATGCCGCCGAACCTCTTCACGACCCCCTCCACTCTGAGTATGGCCTCCTTTTCAGGCTTTTCTCCCATTACACGCAGCCCCGGCCCCCACACTTTTTACGCATGGCTACTAGTATAAACTTTACCTTTGCACTAATACTCTAATGTATATTCAAAGTAATCAAAATGTTAGATAACCATTTTACTATTATCAATATTTTTTAAATATTAAAATTAAAAAGAAAACGACATTCCAGCACCTGGATTACGTGAAAACTATTTGAAGGAGAAAAAACAAGTGCAAGAGGAGACGCTAAATAACCTTACTTTGATCTGGCGAAGAAGTAGTACGCAGCAGCAGCTAGAACAACTATTATTATGATTATAGCCGCTATTAGAGTGGTCGAGATGCCACCCTCCTCCTCAGGCTCCTCAGGAGTCTCTGCTGGCGGAGCCTCCTCGGTTGGAGTCTCCTCCGCCGGCTGCTCGGTCTCAGTCTCGGTTGGAGTCTCCTCGGCAGGCTTGAACTTCTCCTCGAATAGCTCTGGTAGAGTCTTGCCTACGCCTTCAATCTCTATCCACTCGTTCACATCCTCGACTCCCTTGTAAACGCCAGCCTTAACCCACTTGTATTCGCCGCCGACCTCAACTACTATGAACCAGTCGTAGTCTGCCGTAGCCCTATCTCCTCCCTCGTCAAGCGGGAACTTGCCTGTTGCAGCCACCTCGCCGAACTCATCGCTCATCGTTATCTCAGGCAGGAGCTCCTTGACGCTGGCCACCATCTCGTCTGGATCCTCTATAGGCCCTGTCTGGAGTAGGGCTAGCGCCACAGCCCACACAGCGTCGTAGGCTGCCAGCGAGTAGGCGTCGGGCTCCTCTCCAATCATAGCCTTAACCTTCTCCCTGACGGCCTCCTGGGCCTCGGTGGCCGCTGGCGAGAATATCGGGTTGATGAAGAGGGTTGACACGGAGAACTCGCTGGCTATGGGGTCTGAGATGAACTCTGACAGCTGAGCTGTACCATCGCTACCGATCCAGAAGACGCTGGCTAGAGCGTCATAGTCAGCGGCCGCGCTGAAGAGCTCAACAACCTCCTTGAAGCCTATAGCGACAACAGCCACCTTATCCTGGCCATACTTCTCTATGAGGTCCTCGATGTCGCCGTTAGCCTGTGAGGCTATGCCCGGGAAGTTGGGTGATTCGGGGTTGTAGCTGTAGACTGCGGCAACCTCTACGCCAGCCGCCTCTAGAACCTCTTGGGTGGCGTTCTTAAGGCCGTCGCCCCAAGTGTCTGCCCTGTTGATTATTACTACACCCTTGAGGCCGAGGTCCTCAGCCAGCGCCCCAATAGCCTGGCTCTGCACGTCGTCGGTGGGGCAGAACCTGAAGACGTTGTCTCCAGCTATTTTGAGCTCTATAGCAGTGCTTGAGGGGCTGATTATGAGGACGTTCTCAGAGTCGGCGAGGTCCTTGAGCTTCTTGACCTCCGCGCTTGTCATGGGTCCTACAATGAACTTTATGCCCTGGGCTACCAGGCTTCCGAACCTCTGGACAGCTATGTCTGGCTTTGTCTGGGTGTCCTCTACAACCAGCTCGAACCTAAACCACGCGTTCTGTGCCTCGAGATAGGCGTTGACGTCCTCCACGGCTACCTGAACGGCGGCCTGCGCTCTAACTCCGTAGCTCTGGAGGTCTCCTGTGAGGGGTAGGAGTGCTCCGATCTTTATTGTTGTGGGCTGGGCTGAGGCGACTAGGGAGGGAGCTACTGCTGCTATCGGCGCTACTAGCAGCGCTATGAGGAGTGCAGCCGTTATAAGCCTGTAGGTGGACATATTCTATACACCCCTACGCATGCAATCTTGTTCATTCAGGTCTATTCATATATAGCCTATATAAAGGTTATCCCACATACCGAACACTATTATCATATGAGAACCCGCGGAATCAACCTAACACTAGATGCCGGAGGATGCCTGCAGTGGAGCGCCTAGACCCCTCACCCCACGATATAGTGGATGAGCTGGAATCCACTCTCAAGTCGGACTATACAGAGGCTCCCAGGACCTCGCTCTCGAGGCAGGGCCTATGGGTTGGGGCTATGATTGCTGAGGGAAGAGGATTCATAGCCGCAAAGATAGTGGGAGTTTTCCCAGAAAACCCGGCTAGAGGGCTACCTCTAGTTAGGGGTAGGCTACTTCTCCTAGACGCAGAGACAGGCGAGAGGCTCCTAGAGTGGCCTGCCGAAGACCCTACCGCATGGAGGACCGCTGCAGCCACAGCCCTAGCGCTCAAGCATCTAGGGTTCAAGGGAGGAGGCGTCTTAGGGATTATAGGTGCTGGTGTCCAGGCCAGAGTCCACGCCCAGTTCTTAACCCATCTCTTCGGCTTCGACGAAGTACTTGTTGCCAGCAGGACTTGGGAGAAAGCCAGAGCCCTAGCGTCGCTGTATGGCGGTATGGCCGTCGAGAGGCGCGAGCTCCTTTCCAAGTCTGATGTAGTTGTTGCGGCTACTACCAGCAACGAGCCTGTCGTTGAGGGAGAGCTTCTCAAGAGTGGGGCTTACGTTGCTAGCGTTGGGGCGCCGAGGCCTGTTAGGGAGCTAGATGATAAGGTTAAATCTAGGGCTAGATGTGTTGTCGTCGACTCCCCTATAGCTGGTGAGGAGAGCGATGATGCTCGAGGTGTGGAGAGCATCCTGCTATCCGACCTGGTTAGAGGCGGGGCGTCCTGCGGGTTCGGGGATATTAGGGTTTACAAGAGTGTGGGGACGCCTGTCCTAGATCTAGCAGCGGCTATCTACATATACAGGACTCTAGGGAGCCACGGGCAGCGGGAGGACCAGCACTAGCAGGGCCGAGTAGAGCAGAGCTGCAGCACCAGTTCTCCAGGTAGGAGTGGAGAGTTGTATAGCCGAGCCTGGATGGCCTCCTGCGGTCGCCAGGTAGAGTAGTAGGGCTAGGATGGCGAATAGGGATAGTGGAGGGAAGTATATTGAGGCTAGGAAGGAGGCAGCTACAACACCCAGGGATACAGCGTGGTGCATCCTAGGACCTACAACACTTCTTATTAGATGGCCACCGTCCAGCATCCCAACAGGTATCAGGTTCAGGAAGGTCACCAGGAACACCACATAGCTAGCGAAGGCGAGGGGGCTCAGGATAACTACGTAGCCCTCGGGAATACCTGCTAGGTGGCCTAGCATCATCATTACCAAGGGGGCCACATTCAGCCCTATCACGTCACCCGGGGGAGCTTCTCCAGGCGGCAGGAGCTGGCTTGTCTGTAAGCCGATAACAGCCAAAGGTAGGGCTGCTAGAAACCCAGCTATAGGGCCGGCCATGGACATGAGAGCTAGAGAATCTATAGTAGGCGGTAGCCACCGCATGTTTATTACAGCGCCGAAGGTGCCGAGGAAGCCTAGCTGTAGTGGTGGTGCTGGTATGAGGTATGGGAGGCTGGAGGGGACCCTGTACATCTTCATTACTAGCCAGTGTCCCGCCTCATGTATTAGAAGGGGGAGTAGAAGCCCAAGTAGGTAGGCGAGCGGCGTCCAGCTAGATCCTCTCGAGGGATCCCCTATAGCCAGGCCCGACACATAAACTGTCACTAGTGTCGTTGCTGCTAGGACAGCTGCTAGCATCCATCCCCTGCCAGTGCCCTGCGGTTCATGTATATGTGCGTATAGCCCGCTCCCGTCCCTGGTGAAGAAGGAGTAGCAGCCAGCTCTGGATAGGGATTTGTAGGCCTCGACTAGCGCCTTTTCCAGCTCCCCCCCTCCTAGGGGGAGGCCTAGCGCTATTGAGGTCCTACCATGCCCTTTCTTGACCTCGAGAACCTCGAAGTGCCTGGAAACAACCTCTATGCAGCTTGGCCTAGAGCTCATAAGGTACTATCACCAGCCTCAAGCTCAGAACAATAGGATTCTGTGTAGGCTGCCCGATAAATCTGGCCTCTATATGAACTCTCCACCCAATATTTCCTTGGCGAGCTCGACTAGCCTTTTCAAGGGGATCGTCTGCCCCTCCCCACCAGGGGTGTACCTATACACAGATACTGGAAGTATACCATTATCAACCTCATACCTCGCTATAGCTATGGGGTCGCTACTCCTCACAAGCTTGGTGTCCACCAGGGGTAGAGCCCCCAGGCCTAGCTGGAATGCTCTAACCCCAATTATGCGTGCCCTCTCGTATTTCGTCAAGTACGGAGGCCCTACCTTGACGTCCTCAGCTACTCTAGGGTAGGACGAGTAGTGGTGGCGCTCCTCCATGACACTCCTCCCGGCGAGACACTAGTATACCTCCGAGGATTATTATATGTGGGCTCCCCCATCCACAGGTATAACCGCGCCAGTCACGAAGGAAGCCCTCTCCGAGGCTAGGAATGCCACAACAGAGCCGAGCTCCTCAGGCCTACCTAGCCGCCCCAAGGGTATCCTAGAAGCCATACCCCTTATGGCCTCATCAACGCTAACTCCAGACCTTTTAGCCCTCTCCTCAGCAATCCTCCTTATCCTATCAGTGAGTATCACGCTGGGAAGAACCCCGTTCACGGTTATACCGTAGGGCGCCAGCTCTAGCGCTAGAGTCCTGACAACCCCCAGTACAGGGAGCCTCATGATATTACTCAGAGCTAGATCCAGCCATGGCCTCAAGAGAGTCACACTGCCGATGTATACTATCCTACCCCACTTCTTCTCAATCATCTGCTCAGCCGCCCTTCTTCCGGCCCAAACAGCACTCAGGCCCAGCAGCCTGTAGGAGTCGTCCCAATCCTCCACTCCCAGGTCGAAGAACCTCCCCGGCCTAGGCCCTCCAGTGCTGTATACCAGTATATCCGCACCCCCAAGCTTTTTAGCCACCTCGAATAGCCTGTCAATGTCAGAAGGATTCCTAATATCGCCCTCAACGTAACGCGCCTCTACACCAGCCTCCTCACGTATCCTACCTACAGCAGACTCAAGCCTCTCCCTACTCCTACTGAACAGGAGAATCCTAGCCCCCTCCTTGGCTAAGGCAAGAGCTGAGGCTAGCCCAAGACCGCTGCTCCCAGCAGTTACAACAGCAAGCTTACCCTCTATCCCTAGATCCACAGGCCTAGCACCCCCAACCCCTCCAAGCCAGGGTATTAGGAGTGGAGTCACGCTCCGCATAAACAATATTCCATCTAACCCTGATTACATGCACTAGAGCTCTCTCCTCTAAGATAGGGAAAATCCGGTATTTGAGATGATGTAGAGTGGATAAGTGAAGGAAGAGAAGGGGGCTTAGATAACAGCAGTTAGCCCTACTCAAAAACTGGGAGGTTAGAACTCGAACTTGCTGCTGCCGCCCTCCTCTTCCTCCTCCTCGTCCTTCTTTCCGCCCTTCTCCTTCTTCTTTGGTGGGGCAGCAGCTATCACGTCGTCAATCTTCAGTATGCTGACAGCTGCCTCGCTCGCGCTCTTTATGACTTGCTTCTTCACTAGCACAGGCTCGTATACGTTTAGCTTGGTCATATCCTCCTCAATCCTGCCCTCAGCCACGTTGACGCCTGCGAACTTATAGCCCTGGCTGTGTAGGCTCCTCAGCTTCAGCAGTGTCTCTAGGGCGTCCATCCCAGCGCTCTCGGCCAGCACAGTCGGTATGGACTCTAGGGCTTCGGCGTATGCCTCTATAGCCAGCTGTTGCTTGCCGCCTACCTTCCTCGCGAACTCCCTAAGCTTGAGGGCTATCTCTATCTCTATAGCTCCGCCGCCGCCCACGATCTTGGGCTCCCTCAGAATGTTCCTCAGGCCGTGTAGGGCGTCCTTGATGTTCCTCTCAGCCTCGTCTAGTAGCATGTCGTTGGCGCCCCTGAGGAGTATGGTTACGCTCTTCGGGTTCTTCGCCCCCTCTATGAAGACCATCTTGTCCTCGCCGACCTTCCTCTCCTCAACCAGCTCGGCGTAGCCCAGGTAGTCAGGCTTGAGCTCCCTCAGGCTAGTGACGATCTTAGCCCCAGTTGCCTTCGCTATCTTCTCTATGTCGCTCCTCTTAACCCTCCTCACAGCCAGTATACCCTTCTTAGCCAGGAAGTGCTGGGCCACCTCGTCGATGCCCTTCTGGGTTATAACCACGTTGGCACCTGTGGAGGCGATCTTCTCAACCATCTCCCTAAGCATCCTAGTCTCCTCCTCTAGGAAGCTCTCGAGCTTGTCTAGGTCTGTCACCCTTATCTTTGTAGTTAGCTCGGGCTTCTGCACCTCTAGAGGAGCGTCTAGCACCAGTATCTTGGCGTTCTCTACCCTCTTGGGCATCGCCGGGTGGACTACCTCCTTGTCTAGAACTATACCTCTCACCAGCTTGCTGTCAAGGAGGCTCCCACCCTTCTTCTTCTCGATTTTGACGAAGTCTAGGTCGACCTCGTAGCCACCCTCCGGCCTCCTCTCGGCGACGGTCCGGATTGCCTCTATAACCATGTCGATTACCTTCTCCCTCTCTGGACCGCTGCCCACGAACTTGCTTGCCAGAGTAGTCTCGGCTATCCTCCTGAGCACTGTGTCATCTTCAACGTCAACAGCAACGGCAGAGCCGTCGATCACCTCTAGGGCTTTCTCCATGGCTTTGGTGAAACCGTCTATGATTATCGTTGGGTGTAGATTCTCGTCCAGGAGCTTCTCTGCCTTCTCAAGTAGGGCTCCAGCTAGTACGACAACGCTAGTCGTTCCGTCGCCAACCTCGGCGTCCTGGGCTTTAGCAACCTCTACCAGAAGCTTGGCCGCGGGGTGCTGTACCTCCATCTCCTTCACTATGGTGGCACCGTCGTTGGTCACTGTTATGTCGCCGAAGGCGTCAACCAACATCTTGTCTAGTCCTCTGGGACCTAGGCTGCTCTTTAGCATTTCCGAGAGTACCCTAGCGGCTAGTATGTTGGCCCTGAGGGCCTCCCTGCCATATGTCCTCTGAGTGCCCTCCTTTAGTATTAGCACAGGATATCCCGCTGTCGCCATACCCTATCACCCGTTACCCCGTACACCATAAGTTCCAGATAGCTATCGTTACATCCCTTCTATATAAACTTTTTCCTAAATCTTTCTAGAGGAAAGCTTTAAAATAACCTTTAGAGATGCTTGGCGGCCAAACCCAAATCATACCAGATCGTAGAATCGTCATGTTGAGATTTAGAGTCTCTAGAATTAAGCTTAGAGATGCCAGGACCATAATCGTGTAAATCAGAGGGGTAAAACGTGTCTAGGGCTTGCGGTCCTTCTAGATTCACCCACTTCCTAGAAGGCTATACCCCCTAGCAATAGCCCTGTCAAGCCTGCGATGGAAGTAGTCGAGCCCACTAACATAAAGCTTATTAAGCTCTATCATCCTCATCCTCAGCGCTGCAGACATTCTACCTAGAAGCTCTAGCTCCACATAGTAGGCCGAGTAAGGCCTCTTCACGGCATACCAGTTAGAGCGGCCTCCACCACCCTCCTCAACTATCCTGAATATCTCACTCCCCTCCTCGAGGGCCTCCTCCATATCCCCCGTGTAGATTGACCTAGGGCTCTTCATCCTGAGCTCTCCAAGGAGGTCCAGCGACCTCCGCGCCTCCTCAACCAGTAAGTTCCTCCCGGGCCTCCGCATAGAGCGCCCCTTCCCCCATAAGTTAGTGAACATATAGTGGGCAAACCCTTATAGAGTTATATGCGCCGCTGCCAGCGGGCTAACCCCCTATCAATATCAAAGCGTCTTCAGGACTCTACATTCAAGAAACGTTCGACTCTTTAAACGTGTCTTCTAGGGAGTAGTAGACCCTCTTCCTCCTCCTACCCTTGCTCTCAAGCTTAGTTATGACTACGCTGCCTATCTCGCAAGTATTTCTGACGTGAGGGCCTCCATCGGCCTGGATGTCGACACCCGGTATCTCCACAATCCTGAGGGTCTCCACATCCGGCGGCAGCTTTCCCTGCAGCTTGACGATTCCAGGTATCTGCATCGCCTTCTCCCTGGGTAGCCAGTAGATCTTAACTTCTATGCATCTAGACGCGATTTCCAGCGACTCCTTGAATGCCGCCTCGATTACATCGCGCCAGCTTGGAGACTCTATCGTGAAATCGTCTTTAGCGTAGTCAGGACCTATGTGGCCCCCAGACACTAGAACGCCATGTTTTTCATAAAGCACCGCGGCGAGTATGTGGCTGAAGGTGTGTAGCCTCATCATTTTGTATCTCCTATCCCAGTCTATATAGCCGGTAACCCTGTCCCCGGGAGAGGCGGAGAAGATGCCGTCCAGGTGATGGACGACGTCGCCCCCCACCATCTCAGCCCTGACAACCCTGTACTTAGCTCCATTTACCTCTAGATAGCCTGTGTCTGTGTCTAAGCCTCCGTGAGGACCTGGGTGGAAGGCCGTCTGATCTAGGACTACCTTAGAATCGCTCTCAACCCTCAACACTGTAGCCTCGAACTCCTTCATATAGCTGTCCTCCTGGTACAGGAGCCTTGTGGGCAACACATACACCCGCCGGTAGGATCTAGTTAGGATTTATGATCCCATAGGCCTTAAAGACGCTTAGTACATCCCTAAAGAGTCTGGGTCTAGACCATCACCCTAGAGGGGTGCGTCCTACTGCCACGGGGCAGGATGAAGGGCTCCAAAACCAGAGGGAGAGGAGAGTCGGGCCAAAGGCGTCGAAGGGGTAGGAGAGGTTACAAGGGTGGGATTTCTAGGGAGGCTCTCGACAGCCTCTATAAGGCTGTAGCTACTAGGGTGTACAGCGAGCTTGGCCTAGATTATGTAGGCTTGGGTGAGGGCGAGTTCAAAGATGTTCTAGAACCTATAGTACATGATATCGCTTCTAACCTGTCCAGGCCTACTGAGGAAAGCATCTCGAAAAAGATTCTCGCCCAGAGAAACCTATTCCTAAAAGCGCTTGCGACCCGACTACTAGAGCAGCCCGAGAGGCTAGACTCGGCCAGGCTAGAGTTCATTATCCACCACGCGCCAGACGCCGCTGGCAAAGCGGCCCAAGCATTATATGAGGCTGCAAAACGGCTTGGCAGGGAGGACCTCGCAGAGGCCCTCAGAGCGTTGTGGGAGCAGTATGGCAAGCCCACAGCAGCAAGATGCCCAAGGTGCGGCTTCAAATCAATAACCCCGGACCTCTCATGCACTATATGCGGCGCCACTATTAATGAGGAGGAGTTCAAGAGGAGTGTAGATCTGGATAGGATGCTGGACGAGTGGGCCTCTAGCGCTCCGCCCGAGCTTGTTAGGGAGGCGGCCACAGCTTCCATAGTTTACTATGATGATGGCTTTATAAAGGCTCCTAGCGAGCCAAGGAGGCCTGAAGCTATACAGCTTACACTAGGGAGGGGAGAGAAGGCAATACTCGAGAAAACACTGGGGCTTAGAGGCTGGAGAAAGGGGGAGTCACATAGATCTACTTTTCCTTAGACTTCTCAGCCTCCAGCCTCTCTTGGTAGTAGCGCTTCAGCTCGTCGTCACTCATAGACCTGTAAGGCTCTGCTAGAATTCCTCGTTTATCTGGGTTCTTGATGAAATAGTAGACCGAATAGCTGCATATTGGCACGATCTGGAGGCCCTTCTCCCTAGCAACCTCAAGCGCCTTCTCCACCATAAGCCTGGCTATCCCCTTACCCCTATGTTGCGGTGGAGTATAGGTCTCTACTAGGAGTAGCTTGCCGTCTTCTATCCTATACCTGAGGAACGCCTTAGACCCGTCGCTGAAGCTCACATAGAAAACCCTGCTAGTCATCCTAACTTCAGGCACACCAGTCTCTCCGCTCATCCCGGCCACCCCCACCTATTTAACCTAATTTTGCGTGGAGGGATTATTTCCTAGAGGCCCGCCAGAATATTCTACTGTTAGCTACTTATGGAAATGGCACGCTACTCGCGGCTCTCAATGTTTATAAGAGCCCTGATCACAATAGTAGAACCAGCCAGCTAAGGTGGGCAAGCCTTTTGGAGCAAAAGGAAGCGGGAGATCTCAAGGAGAATATTATGGTGTGGCAGCTAATAGCTTGGGTTTTAGGCATTATCGGCGCTGTCATAGCGTATGCTGCAGGCCCAAAAGAAGATCCTAGAGTAAAACATTGGATCAGGATGTCTATAGCCTTCTTTATAGTAGTAGTTGTTGCATACGTTCTAACAATATTCCTAGCATTCTTGCCTTTCGTAGGGCTAGTGATAAACCTTGTAATATGGCTAGCGGTGCTTGCTGTATGGGTCCTCGGAATCATAAAGATAGTTCAAGGAGACCTGTGGAAGCCTCCCATAGTCTCCAGCATAGCCGAGAAAATAAACATATAAGCCTGTATGCAGGCTGGAGAGTGTTGAACTAACTCTAGAACCCTCCGGACAGCTCTTTAGCCGCTCCGCAAACCCCCTCTAATCTCTCTAAGCTTTTCAATAACCTCCTCCAACCCATATACCCTACGCAGACCCGCTTCTCTCAGCCTTACTGCAATTCCATGCTCGTCCACGACCAGAATAACCCCCCTGTCCAGAGCCTGCCTCCACGCAGGCTTGCCTAGCATCTCCTCAAACTCCTGCGGGGTTACAAGCAAGGGCTCGACTCTGGGAGGATAGTCTGGCAGCAGCTCATATCTGTCTAGGGGTCTCAAACCTTCAAATCTCTCTGAGACAACTATCAGGTCTATGTCGCTCCACAAGTTGAAATCTCCCCTAGCATAGCTCCCGTGGAGAAGTACAGAAACCCTCCCCAACGCCTCTTTGAGCTTCAAGGAGTAGCGTCTAGCAGTCTCCAGCCCTTTCCACCACTCCTCAATCCTCCTCTCCGGTATTCTCACAAACTTCACCCAAACACACCTCCACAGCCTTTAACACATCGCCAGCACAGTGCATCGCCTCCTCCGCGTCGCGCCTAGTGTAGCTCTCGTAGGGTACCGAGCCTCCAGCCCAGGCATCAGGGTAGCGTGGCGGGATGTACATCTTATTCAGTGTCGCTATACACTCGTGTAGATCGTTGAGGAGCCTGCATATCCCAGCCGCATCCCTCCAGAGGCTAATGAGGTCGTGGCCGAACGACTCGGCACCAACACCTCTTAGAATACTCTTTAATGCGAATTCCGCGGCTTGATGGGACTTGAAGCAAGCCCAGCTGTAGAAGCCTCCCTCTAAGTCGACGACTACCGATTTCATTGTATAGCGGGCCTGGAGCAACCACCTCCTAGCCTCCTCGCAGTCAAACACAACATCACACCTATTAGCGAATCCTTAGGACGGCCCTCGAAATCACTCCTAATGAGAAACTTTGTCTAGGCAAGTGATATATTAGATGTAATAGCGTGACGCAGATTCATACGGCTATCTCGAGATTCCATTCATCCTCGAGGCCTATGAGGTCCTAGAAAGCCCTGGGGCCTGAACTGGGCCAGGAGGACTGCAAGAGACGCTAGCACCAGCAGGTAGGACAGCTCTCCATACCAAGGCCTAGCTAATGCTGCAGCAGCCAGCAGCACTGTGGGTAGAGGCGTGTAGGTCTTCGACAGCTTTATCCTAAGGATCTGCGGCAGCATGAGGGGTGCGTGGAGGAATATGTGGACGCCTATAAAGCCGATGTAGATGAGGTGGAGCCTAGAAAGCAAGTCGAGACCTGGATACAGAGCAAGAAGTGTCGGAGCGAGGGAGGCAAGGTGGGATGCAGAGGTGTATGCTAGGGCGCCGCCTCCAGGGCCCCCAATGGAAAGGCCCCTAGCGAGGACCTGGGGGGCCTTGTAGACCCCCAATACAGCAAAGTATAGTATCATGCTAGCTACCCCTAGAAGAGTCCAAGGCCCCCCAAGATGGAGGGCTGCAAGGCCAGCCGCATTTAACGCTAGGGGAGTCCACACGAAAATCCTAGAAGGCTTCACTCCATAGTTTCGGGAAACCGTGAATAGAGAGACAACTATAACCATCGCGCCAGCGAAGAAGAGAGCAAGTACCAACATCCACTCCACAGTACTGCAGTCGCAGAGAGAGGAGGCTAAGCCAGCTAGAGGCGGATACAAGATTGCAAGTCGTGGCTCGCCCCTCCTCCACCCCCTAACCTGCATAAGCGTGTGTCCCAGCAGAGCTATGAGAGAAGAAGACGCTAGAAGCCTAAAGGGACCTCCGGCTAGATATGCTATCACTGAGGAGGATGCCAGAGCAACAGCCATGATGGGTAGCAGCGCCTCCAGACCCCTACGGGGCCTCCCAGACTTCAAGCTACCAGTAAAAGTTATGTACATGGAAAGTGGGAATATGAGGCCCGCCCCGAGACCTACCAAGCCTAGATGGAAATCTGGCGAGAACCTAGCTGAGACCAAGCCCGGCAACACTATAACTACGGAGAATGCTATGCCTATAGTGGAAATCCTGGAGAGCTTGATAGAGAGCACACAGTCTCACCAAACTCTTGCCACAGCTAGCCCTTCATAATCATTCTAAGAGTGAATAAAGGCGCGGCAAAAATATCGTGGATCTACCTCCACTCCTTAAGGTTCTCTACCACTTTCCTGGAAAGCATGGAAAACCGTAGGTCATCTTGATTAAGGAACTACAGTATTGTTTTTAAACATTTAATATCCATTCTCATTTTGATGGCTGAAATATGCGGTATATATTACCCTCAGGATCCTTGAAGGTTGCCTCTAGACCTACTCCAATGTCACGGGGCTCCGAAACATCAACACCCCTACGTCTGAGCTCGGATACAAGAGCCTCAATATTGCCAGTTTCGAATACTATACCAGTATCTCTAGGCACCGTCTCCCCGCTTCTGTGGAGCCCTATAACTAGGTTCTCCAGCTCTATCTCGCTCCACTCTTCACTGCTGTACCTGGCTTGTAGGCCCAGCTTGTTAACCCAAAAGTTCAGGGTGGAATCCATATTACGAACGAAGACTATCACATATCCTACCCTACGTAGCACAGTAAACACCCAAGTGTTCCGGAGAGCCAGGTAGGGAGTAGGCTTGTAATACACTATAACTTTCCCTACCATTATCGTACATAACTTAATCCTATATAGTCTAGAACCCTGGCCATGCAGTCCTGCTCCAGGCCTAGTAGCAATATGGCTGGCTGTCTTAGAGGCTCATTCTCAGCGTGTAGTCCAGGTTTAGTGGCGGTATATCGTCTTTGCTTATCTTTATCTCGGCGAGAGTCGGACCCCTCCTCCTAAGCGCTTCTACACCCCTCTCCTCTTCCCCGTACTTTTCTATCCTTACGTAGTTTATGTTGAATGCATGGGCGAGGCTCTCGAAATCGGGGTTGGTTAGGAGGGTTCCGTAGACTCTACCCATCTTCTGGAGTATTTGACGCAGGTATAGCACCTTGTAGGAGTCATCGTTAACCAGGACTATCTTGACGTCGAGGCCCTCCCTTGTTATCGTCTCCAGGTCCTGGATAGTCATCATTAGCTCTCCATCGCCAGCAACGCACAGATTGTACGCGTGTGGGGCTGCCTTAGAGGCTCCTATAGCGGCTGGGAGGGCGTAGCCCATGGCGCCTAGGTTAGTCGCGGCTAGGAACCCTCCAGGCCTGTATATCTTTAGGTGGTTGTAGGTGTAGAGTATGTGGGTGCCTTGGCCTCCACTGACGACCCTTTCCCTCGGGATCTGGCCGTCTAGGATGTGGAAGAACCTGTCGGGGTTAGCCATGCTAGTCTTCCTTTCTACTGCGCTAGACAGCATTGCTCTCCACTCCCTCTTGTAGGAGCCTACCTCGCGGTCCCACCCATCCTTGCTGGCAGCCGGCTTCGCCGCCTCTAAGATCTCCTCCAGTGCTTTAGACGGGCTCGCTCTATAGAGTTCATAGTATGCGGGCCTCTTCTCGGCTAGAGGATCTTGGGAAATTAGTATGACGTCGCCCTCGGGCAGCATTGTGTAGGCATAGGTGGTTATGTCGTCCAGCTCATAGCCAAACACTAGGAGCAAGTCGCTTGACTCTAGCGTCCTGTCAGCAGCGATACTACCGCCCCCGAAGCCCACCCTCCCTAGGCACCTAAGGTGGTCCTCGGGGCACGCTCCCCTCCCGTTCCCGCTCACCACTATGTAGGCCCCTGTTGCCTCGGCAAGCCTAAGGAGGCTCTCTTGCCTAAAGTCAGGGCTGTAGGCGAGCTCCCCCGTCGCTAGTATCACTGGCTTTTTAGCCTCCGCAAGCCTATATGCTATCTCCCTTGCCTCATCACCAACCCCCTTAGGCTCGCTCCGTACACCGATACCCTCCAAGACCTCCTTGTCAACCGGGGCGCTGGCCTTCCAGAGGTCCTCAGGTACTTCTATCACAGCCGGACCCATTGGGGGCTCTACAGCCGCCCTTATGGCCTCGGCGAATACCTGCAGCGCTTCTCCGGGGCTATTGACTATTCCGTAGTATTTGGCTAGGGGCTTAGCTATTGACTGTTGGTCGACTTCCAGCCAAGCACCCGTACCTCTCAGCCTCCTCCTAACACCCCCACTGACGAGAATGAAGGGGACTCTATCCTTGTAGGCTATACCTAGGCTTATCAGAGTGTTGAGGAATCCTGGCCCCGCGTGGACAGCGGCCGCTGAAAGCTTCCTCGAGACTCGGAACTCTGCGTCCGCCGCTGATGCTGCCACCTGCTCGTGTCTTGTGGTAACTAGGTCTAGCCTGCTCCTATAATCGTAGAGCGAGTCTACGAGGTCTACTATGCTCGTCCCTATGATTCCGTAGACCCTTGATACCCCTGCTTTCAGAAGGGTCTCCGCGAGAAGCTCGGCTACAGTAGCCATGAGGCTGTCCTCACCCTCTGCTCTTGGGCGAGTTGACCAAGCCTTCTGGCTGGCCGCCCTTCAGTACTCTAACTATGTTTGCTATAGAGAACTGGATTATCCTGGTTCTCGCGTCGGTGTTGGCGCCTGCTATATGGGGGGTTAGTATGAGATTAGCCTCGCCGCCCCTAGCTACCTCCAGCAGCGGGTGGTCTTTGGGCGGCGGCTCAACGCTGTAGACGTCTACCGCTGCACCCATAATCCACTTCTCGGCCACTGCTCTAGCTAGGGCCTTCTCGTCCACTATCTCGCCCCTCGACGGGTTTATCAGTATCGCAGTGGGCTTCATCATACGGAGCTCCCTCTCCCCGATCATTCCCCTAGTCTCGCTCGTTAGTGGCACGTGTATCGACACTATATCGCTCTCCCGGAGAAGTCTGGGCAGGCTCCTATACTCTACCCCCAGCTCTTGCTCGAGGCCCTCCCTCCTGACTTTGTCATAGTAGATTGTCCTAACGCCGAAGGGCTTGAGCCTCCTTGCAACCTCCCTTCCTATCCTACCCATACCTACTATTCCCCAAGTCTTATCCTGGAGGTCGAAAGTCCCTAGGTCCATTAGCCTCCACTGCGGCCACTCTCCCTTTACTGTTGCTGCGTGGGCATAGAGCAGCCGCTTCAGGAGAGCCAAAGCTGCCATTATCGTGTACTCGGCTACAGACACGGAGTTTGCTCCTCCCGCATTAGCTACTGGAACCCCATTCTCGGCGCAGGCTTCGACGTCTATGTGGTCGTAGCCTGTGCTTGGCTGCTGCAGTAACTTGACCTTCCTCATGCCTTTGCACATCTCCGCGTCTACCCTCATAGAGAACGTGTGGTCGCCTATTACAACGTCCGCGTCCGAGAGCTCTCTCAGGACCTCATCCCTAGGCTTACCGTGGACGCTAACAACAACCAGTTCTCCCGGGATCTCGCTCTTATAAGGAGCTAGAAGAGCCTCTACGAACGACTCGGGCAGGGGACTCATAGATACTATCTTGAACCTACCTGGCAAGGAACTGCACCGCTAATGATATATCTGTCTGATTCAACATATATTGATATTCAAATCATATCATTATTATAATGGTCGCTATATAACATGCTTGGTTCTCGGATCTCGGATTCCAATTCGTGTAACTGTCATAGCTTAGTGACGATTTTGAACGCTTGGTAGTGGGGCCCGGGGACCCCGCGGCTCAGCAGACCCAAGCAATAAATAGGCATGTTGCATGAATCCATGGCAAGATGAAACACCTGATCCAGCGCGATAAGTATATTAGGAAGCTCACTCCTGATAATAATGCAACACTTCATGGAGCACAATGTAAAATACTTATTAAAAAATTAAAAAGATAGTGTATTAATCCTAGATTCTACTCTACTTCTTTTTACGTGGTAGCTTTGAGTTGAGCGCTGAGGAGGCTGTAGTCAGTGTCCGCCTCCCGAGGTGGATCGTTGAGGAAGCCCACAAGAGAGGCCTAGGGGAGGATGCCATAGCTAGAGCAGCTGTCATGCTTGCACTACTCGAAGAGATCCTATCACAGCATGGCCTAGATGAGGAAGACTTAAAATGGATCCAGAAAAGGAGAAGAGGAGAGAAGCCGTAGTACTAGACACTAACATTATCCTAGCATCCATACTTAAGCAAGGAAGCTACACTAGCCAAGTAATAATCTACATCACAGACATCCTGGGAATAGAAACCTATACTCCAGAAAAGGACTCTACAAGAGATAGAAGAACACCTCGAAGAACTAGCCACCTTCTAGGCCTGGACTTTATACGGCTCCGTGACATAGACATATTGGTGAGTAGCAGTGACGCTGGCACTACGGTATAGACACTATCCTTACTTTCGACGAGGACTTCAAGCGAGTTCCATGGTTAACAGTCATACCCTAAGATGGTAGGAAATCCTAATTCTACTGAGGAACCTATTATCGGGGCTTGATGTACTGATTAAGTATTACGATAATGATACGTGGATGAGATACTTTAGTATTAATTAAGCAGAGCTTATAAG
>WANT01000012.1 GCA_015521685.1 Aeropyrum sp. | reverse complement strand
TGTCAAGGCCCTCGGCAACCTCAACCTCACACCTGAAACCGCACATGCCGCACACCGCTATAGCCCTCCTGACCCCGGGCTTGGCGTTCCCCTCCTCGTCCTTGGCTGGCGCCAGGGTTATGGAGAGGCTTTGCTTCCCGCAGCTGGGGCACGAGAAGTACCTCTTATAGATTTGGGGCACGCTCCTAACCTGCCTCTGTACTCTCTTCCTCCTTCTCCTACCCAACCATGCACACCCAAGCCCTAGAGGGGGGTCCAACCGCCTATAAAGGCGGGCGCCTCCAGCGGGATCCAGAGTCGGCGTCCTGCGGGGAGCATTAGGGATTTTTAAGTCTTGTTGGCGGCGGGGGGATGGAGTGGGATGTTGAGGTTAAATGTCAAGATTATACCCTAGACAGATATATGGGTATGTCAGGGTTAGCCTTATGGGCCTCAATAGCGGGGGAGGCTTGAGCTCTAGGGTCCTGGCTACAGCGGCTCTCATAGCAGCCCTCATCCTAGTGGGGGTGCCCGCGGCGGGCCAGTACCTCGGGATGGCTTCAGAGGTCAAGCTGGAGAGCTTCTACACGAGGGTCTACGGCCTCGTAGGATTCTCCATGCCAAACGACATGGCTATATCGGATGCCGCCTTCTCAACCTCGCTCAACACGCTCATCGTAGCGGGGGAGGCCCCAGACGTGGGGCCAATGGTTGCGGGGATAGACACGTCGAGGATGGTCGTTGAGTGGAGCCAGGCGCTGGTCGGGCAGCCGCTATTCGTAGAGATCGACTCCAGCAGCGGTTCGTGGGCAGCCGTAGCGACCTCAGCAGGGGAAGTTGCGGTCATAAGCCTGGAGGACCCTGGCTTGAGGGCAGACTTCTACACGGCTTCCAGGGCAGAGGTCGCGGGGCTAGCCGTCTCGACGGCGGGCGGGAGCCCTGTAGTAGCGGCTGTGGACGTTGAGGGCTCGGCCTACATCGCGAACCCCAGCCTGCCAGGGTGGATAGAGTTCAGCCCCTCCGGCAATAGGGGCATGCTGGCGGGCTATGTCACGCCGCCGATGGTTGGCGTGATTACTGAGGAGACTCTCCAGGGCTGGGGCTCGTGGAGCTCTGGGCCCAGGGCCTTCCTGGTTATGTATGCAGCCCAAACCGGCCCCCTGGTCTCGTCCAGCGGCGACGGCTACTACGACGACCTAGACGCCAGGGTTAGGGCTACGCTGTTCTTCGAGCTCGCGCCGGACGCTATAGTGCCGGCCAAGCCAAGAACCCTCGAGGACCCGGAGAGGAGTGTTGTAACAGTATACACACTATACATGGCGGTAGCGCCTTCCAGCGGTAAGGGGCTGGTGCTGGCTCCCAACTGGTACCACGTGGAGGGAGATACTGGGAATAGCTTCGACGAGGCCACAGGGCTAACCCTCCTAGGCAGCGAGAACCTGGATGTCCTGGTGCCTGCCTCTGACGTGAGGCTCGTGTTCATCTATACTGAGGAGCAGTTATACGTAGACCCTGAGGGGTCCTCTACACTGCTCAGCTTCACCTGCTACTCGACGGAGAGGCTAGTCGACCTAGAGCCCGGCGGCGAGATAGACCTAGACATAGTTATAATGAAGCCTGCGGCGGGGGCTGAGAGCCTGGAGGAGTGCGCCGACCTCCACGGCCTCACCCTGGGAACCCAGCCTTACCAGCCGCTGCTGGCGGTGGACCTCAGGGCCGACCAGTGGGGGTTCGAGTATACTAGGGATGCTAGGATCGTGTGGGTCCCCCTAACTCAGGACCTCGGCCCCGGGTTCTCGGGCTCCACCCTGGCTAGGCTCTTCACGCTGAGCAAGCCCTCGCCACTAGAGGGTGTTGACAGCCTACTTCTGGTGGGCAGCTCGGCCGGCTACCTACACGTATACTATCTCGACTCCAACGGCAACCCAGCGGAGTCCCTGCCCTCGCCCCAGACGATATACCTGGGGGGCGCCCCCACTGAGGTTGTCGTAGAGCCAGACGGCAGCAGGATACTTGTGGGGACGGAGAGGGGCCACGTATTCCTTCTAGAGTACTCGAGCATAGACCGCCAGTTCTGGGTCTCTAGGGCTATGGCCGTGGCCGGGAGCCCCGTGGTGTCGATAGCGCTGGCGGGAGACGGGGCGGCGCTGACCGTGTCCGAGGATGGGGTCCTCCAGATGATAGACCTCGATGCCTGGGAGCCCCTCTGGAGGAACCTCCCAGGCTTCATAGGTGTGCTTACAGGCCTGTCCAACCCCATCGTAGTGAGCCCCACTGCAGCCCCCGCGCTAATAGTCTCCCTGGGCGAGCCCTCGCTCTACACCTTCACACCAGCAGGCCTCGACCTAAACCCGGTAATGATAGACCTCCAGGTCCTGGTTGAGGGCGAGGCTGGCGAGAGGATAGCTGGCCCCCAGGACCTGGGCGTTGATTCGGGCGGTGAGGCCAGGATAGTCGGTGCTGGGGGCGAGGTTTACGCTGTAGACGTAGACGTGTGGAGCCGGGGGGAGATACTGCTGTACACCCCCAGGGGCTCCTACACGCTCGAGGTAGACCTAGGCAGTCTGGGCAGCCTCAGCAAGCCCATCCAGGTCGCCGGAGGCGAGGTTACAGAGGACTCGATAACAGTCGTGCTGAGGGAGGTCAGCGTGAGGGTTGTGGTTCCAGACGAGCCGCCTGTGGAGGCATATAGGCTAGCCTACGAGCTCTACTCAGGCCCGGCCCCCGGGGTGGAGCTTGTACTCACGCCAACCTACTACGAGGAGAGCCTAGGCTACACGCCTCAGCCAGCGGCTGTCTCTGGCTTGACCGGCGATGACGGCGCGCTGCGGGCGGTGCTCTGGAGGGGGGTAGAGTATAGTGTAGAGGGGTCTTCAGACTTCGTCTCCCAGGTAGCTGGTGTGGTGCAGCCAGACGCTGTTGGCGTTGTGGACGTTCAGGCAGAGCTCCTAGTGCTGCAGATCAACGTTAGGGCTCTGGACGCGGAGGCCTACAGGGAGGGGGTGGAGTACGATGTTGACGTCTCTAGGATTACGGTGGCTAGGTCTGGGGTTGAGAGGGTAGCGGAGGCCCCGGGACCGGCCCGCCAGCTATACCTCCCGCCGGGATCATACACGGTCACGATAGAGGCCAGCGGCTACGAGCCTGCAGTCGTCGAGTTTGAGGTGGGAGGCCGGGGAGCGCCGGGCGTGGTAGCCCTGCTGGAGCCCGGATCGTGGAGCGTTACAGTAGACCCGAGGGTCGTGGATACCGCTGGCAGGGATGCAGGCAGCCTGAGGGAGGCTAGAGTCACTCTCACCCTCGTTGAGCCCGCAATAGAGTATGAGGTTTCGGGTGAAACCGGGGAGGACGGCCTGGCTTCGTTCAGCGTGAGGCCGGGGGTCTACAGCGTTAGGGTCGAGCACCCGAGCCTAGGGAGCGTTGTGCTGGGTGGCGTTGAGGTATGGGGCGACACGGTTGTTGTGGTTCCCTTCAGGGTGGAGGAGTCAAGGCTCAGGATATCCATCATGGATGCGGAGCTCGGGGTGGAGGCCGTTGGGAGCTTCGACGTTGAACTCACCTACGCTTATACCGGCTACACGTTCAGGGCCACAGTGGAAGGGAGCCTGCTGGAGCTGGATCTCCCCTCAGGCCTCTACACGGCATCTATAGTGTCTAGGGAGGGCTACTACGAGCCCCACCAGGAGATGAGTCTCTCACTCCCTCCGGGAGGCTTCCTAGAGGTCAATGCCTGGCTCGAGCCTGTAAAGATTCCGGTCCTAATTGAGGCGTACTATAGGGACGAACAGGGCATAGCCTCCGGCGGTGTCGGTGGAGCAGTTATAACAGCGACCCCGGTGGAGACACCATTCGACATACCGCCTGAGACTATTCAGACGAGCCCCGACGGGACTGCGCTCCTCTACCTCAGACCCGGAGTCTACTCTATCGAGGTGGTACACAGCACAACTAAGCCAGCCTCGACTAGCTTGGACCTATTCGGGGCTGGTAGGGAGGGTGTGGCTGTTAGGGTAGGCTTAGAGCCCATCTATGGCACTCTAGAGCTCGTTGCTGTAGATTCTGAGACGGGTATCGAGCTGCCGGAGGTGTTCTTCAGGGTTGTGTGGAGCGGCTACACAACCAGCACTGAGAGGGTTGTCAGGGCTGAGGGCGGCCGGGCCGAGATTACGGCGCCACTGGGCAGCTATATCGTGGAGGCCAGCCTCCCGACACACTACAGGAGCTCGGTCTCCCAGGTTACTCTAATCCAGGAGAGGGCTCTAGCCAGGCTCAGCCTAGAGCCGATTAAGGTTGAGCTCGAGGTCAGGGTGCTCTACAGGGAGGTGCTGGCCACTATATCAGGCAACACGGTGCTCCTACCCCAGTCTCCAGCTCCTAACGCGATGGTCGTCATAGAGCCTAGGGACCCCGTCCTCGAGGCTCAGGGGGTCCAGCCTATAGCAGAGTTCACCGACGAGTCTGGTAGCGTAAGGCTGGTTCTGAGGGCTGGAAGCTACGTGGCTACAGCCTCCTCGGGCGAGTCGAGGGAGGTTCAGGAGGTTAGGGTTACTGAGGGCTCGGGCCTGGTCACCCTGACGATAGCGCCCCAGCTGGGGGAGGCGGTGCTAGCAGCGGTAGACCCGGACATCGAGGGGGAGGGCAGGCTGGTGGAGGGTGCTGTGCTCGAGATCCTCGAGTACAACGGGGTCCCCCTAGACCAGCCGATCTTGGTGGAGGCGCCGGCCGAGGCCTTCATACCCCCGGGTGTATACACTGTTAGGATCTACTCTGAGGGCTACGTTGAGGCGGTCAGGCTAGTCGAAGTCCCGGCTGGCGGGGGGTTGGTTGAGATAGCCCTCGAGCCCTTCAGGGTCGACCTGTCTCTGAGTGTTGAGGCGGACTTCCTGGGGGAGAGGGTCCAGGTCCTGGGCGGGCTGCTGGTGTTCAGGAGCCTCTCCCTAGAGGGCCTGAAGCCCGTGGAGGTTGAGATTTCAGGAGGGCAGGCCCAGGCGAGCCTGAGGCCAGGCGAGTATGAGGTGGTATACAGGGCTATGATAGGGGATAGCGAGTACGAGCTGAGCGCCGGCGTCCTTGAGGTGGGCCCCGGCGCCTCGACGGCCTCCATAACCCTGATACCCCAGCCTATAGCAGTCGAGGTGACCCCCCTGGACGCAGAGTTCGAAATACCGATAACCGTCTTCCAGGTGAGGTTAGTGTATGAGGGTCCCTTCGGGGGCTTCGAGACCATCATAGAGGGGTCTAAGGGGGAGGTCCTCATCCAGGCGCCGCCAGGATACTTCAGGATAGAGCTATCCGCGCCGGGCTACAAGCCCGAGGTCCTGGAGCTGAGCGCCGTGGCGAGTGTCGATATAGAGGCTAGGATGGAGGCGGTCCTCTTCAACGCCTCCATAAACCTGGTGGACCCAGACGGCAGGCCCGTTGAGGGAGAGGTCGAGGTTGTTGTGAGGCACACCGAGCTGCCTATAAGGGTGGAGAAGAGGATCGCGGGCCCCATACTCAGGCTTGACGAGGTGAGGCCTGGGGTCTACATTGTGGAGGTGAACCCGGTAGGGAGGCAGGACCTAGTCAAGACCACGGCCAGGATAACGATATCGCCCGAGGGCAGGGTCGAGCCGGGGGTCATAGAGGTGGCCTACACAACCTACCTGGTCGAGCTGAGGCTGGTCGACGCCTCTACCGGCGAGCTAGTGGACTTCCCCCACATAGCCAGCATAGAGAGGATCCCACCCGAGGGCGGGGAGGAGCTGCTAGTGGAGACCGTGATCCAGGGGAGCACGCTCATAACCCTCCCGCCGGGTACCTACAGGGTGACCCTCACCCCTGAGGGCGGGGAGAGCTTCTACAACGTTGACGTCCCCTTCACGTTCACAGTATCCCAAGACACGGCTGTAGACCTGAGGGTTAGCCCGATAGTCTACGCTGTGACAGTGGTGGTCGTGGACGACAGGGGAGACCCGCTGGCCGGGGCGTTCGTGAGGGTAACTACTGCTGATGGGAGGGACGTGGCCGCTGGGACGACTGACGTCAACGGGAACTTCACGTTCCAAGCGCCCTTCGGCGTCTACACGGTTGAGGCGGCGAAGCCCGGCTATCGGGAGGCTGTGGGGGCTATAAACGTACCCCAGTCCATGCTCATAACCCTCGAGCTGGAGCCCGGGCCCCAGGTCCTGGCTATGAGGTACGGGCCTATAGCGGTGGGCCTCGCGGGCCTAGCGCTCATAGCAGGGCTGATATATAGGGTGAGGGATAGGATAGCCAGGAGGATAATGGAGGAGGAGGAGTACTTCTAGCCGTGGAGAGGAAGCTTCAAGAGGTGTTCGCGTCTCGATGTCCAAGGCTAGGCTATGCTTGCTGGCGGCTGTGCTCGCGCTAGCCCTAGCAGCCCAGGCTCTCCAGGCTGTGGCCGGGGGCGGGCCGGGGGGTTTTAGGCTGGAGCTCGTGCAGGCCGTGGAGCTGTCTAGGGAGGCGGTTGTGGTTGACGCCGAGCCCGTGGCAGGGTCGATAGTGGCATTGATTGCGGGCCCCCAGGGATTCTCCGTCGCCAAGTATGTAGCAGGGGCTCTAGAGTGGTCTGAGCCCGTCGAGCCCCCCGAGGGCTGGAGGGGCTTCGAGCCTCTCTCGCTAGACGTGGTGGGGGAGTCGATAATAGTCTACGCCCGCGGGAGGGAGGGCATTGACGAGGCACTAGCGGTCTACAGGCTGGGCTTGGCGGGCGGCGAGCCCGGGCTGGAGGCTGTCTACACTCTGGGAGAGTCCGCTCTAGTCTACGGAGCGACACAGACCCCGTCCGGCATAGCGGCTTTCGGCTCGCGCTTCACAGGCTTCGAAACGGGCTGGGACCCAGCGGTCTATATGATAGACCCGGCTGCCGGCTCTGTCCGGCTAGACCTGCTGCTGGAGATGCCGGGAGACAATAGGGCTGTGGCCGCAGCTTTCTCTGAGGGCTACGCGTGCATGGTGGTAGAGTCTGGGGAGCCCGGTGTGGGCCCTGCTGTGGAGGCGGTCTGCGCTGGCAGGGGCGGCGGGGCCGAGCCCCCAATACCCATGCCGGGAGGGCTCCAGGCTGGGGTCCTTGCTTGGGACGGCTGTGTGGTGTGGTGGAGCGGCGGGAAGGCCCTAGCCTCAACCCTGCCTCCAGAGCCAGGCGCCGCAACGCCTCTCAAAACCCTGGAGAGAGTCCTAGCGGCCTCCATAGCGGTGGTTGGGGGTGAGAGACTCCTAGCTGCTGGAGGCAGCCTAGGTGGTGAGGCGGCGCTAGCCCTCATGTCTGGCTGCCCCCCAGAGACGCTGGCCACCGCTAGGCTAGGTGTGGAGGGCGCTGTAGCCTCGGCGTGGGGCGGGGAGGGGGAGATAGCCGTCTACGTGGCGTCGCCTGAAGGCACAGCCCTAGCGCTATACACCATATCAATACCCGGCGGCGATACGGGCGGCGGTGCTGAGGAGGCCCAGCCCCCTCCCGAGGAGGAGCCGGAGC
>WANT01000011.1 GCA_015521685.1 Aeropyrum sp. | reverse complement strand
CTTTCAAATCTATTCTAGAGATTCAATCCGGGGGTGTGACTTCACAAATGCCACAATATATGTGAAAGCCTTTCAAATCTATTCTAGAGATTCTTAGTAATGCTGAAAAAGCTAAAATCACATTCTTAATCGTATTCATCTTTCAAATCTATTCTAGAGATTCTGAACATAATCATCAACGCCGTCAAAGTACCAGTCGAATAGATGCTTTCAAATCTATTCTAGAGATTCCTGTGGGCCTACCTACTCGAGGAGCCTCGAAGCATATCCTCCTTTCAAATCTATTCTAGAGATTCAAGAAGCTTAGGGGTAGGAGTAGCATGAGTATGGGTATCGCGAGTCTTTCAAATCTATTCTAGAGATTCGCTGGCTCTCCATAGACCACCTTGTAGCTGAACGTCACTGTGGCTTTCAAATCTATTCTAGAGATTCGGGCCAGCCCCCACCCCCGAGGCCGTGGAGGCCCCCGAGGTGGCTTTCAAATCTATTCTAGAGATTCGGCCTGGTTCTTCGGCAAAGCCTTCAACACGTCGAGGTCCGCTTTCAAATCTATTCTAGAGATTCCTAACATGGATTATTATAACATGCAAAATTCGCTATAGGTGTTGTCTTTCAAATCTATTCTAGAGATTCTTGGGCTGTGGCCATCGAAAAATGCACCCCATTTTAAATTGCGCCCGTAATCTTTCAAATCTATTCTAGAGATTCCTAACATTTTTTGCTCGGCTTCACAATCGTGAGATCTACAATCTTTCAAATCTATTCTAGAGATTCTCCGCACTAGACAGCCCGAGTATCCTAGCCATGGTGGCGTAGAACTTCCTCTTTCAAATCTATTCTAGAGATTCCGCTTAGGGGCCCTAGCCAAAAACCCACACCACTATATAGTGTTCTTTCAAATCTATTCTAGAGATTCCCGCACAGTTCACGAAAGAGTGCAGAGAAGAGCTGATAAGGAGCTTTCAAATCTATTCTAGAGATTCTATTAGTTGTCCTCCATGTAGCGAGTAGAAAGAAACTCCTTTCAAATCTATTCTAGAGATTCCTGGCAGCTATTAGAGATAAGTGAACAGAGAAAGAGAACTTTCAAATCTATTCTAGAGATTCATTATCCCTGAGGCAGGAGATCTAAAACTGGTGCGGCCACAGTCTTTCAAATCTATTCTAGAGATTCTTGCTGTAGTATGTCGCCCAGGCTTATGTCCAGGCTGGCTACTCTTTCAAATCTATTCTAGAGATTCCGTTGGCTTGAAGGCTCCGGGTATGCAGTAATATACATGAATCTTTCAAATCTATTCTAGAGATTCTGTGATGGTGTTGATGTGTTTGTTTTCATGGAAGAGGAGTGTAACCCTTTCAAATCTATTCTAGAGATTCTGCACATGGTTTTGTTGGTGCGCGTGGAAACCCCCGGGGACCCATACAAATTCTATACATTAGATTCTTCCCTGAAAGCCCCCCACCCAAACCTATCAAATAGGGGGTCCCACCAAACCTAATAAATTTTTGGTTGGTTTGGCTTGTAAATATGCCCATGTTGCTGAGGTGTTAGTTTTTTGCTGTTTTGTTTGTTCCCTTGGTGTTGTGGTTGAGTTCCTGGGTTTGATCGTTGCTAATTTGTTTTTCTTACGTGTTATGATATATATTGCCCTTTAGTTTTGGGAGTTAGGAGTATGGGGTTGGTCATCGCCGTTTTCTTTGTTTTACCACCTGGAGCCTGCTAGGCTTGCTCCAGCTTCTAGGATTATCAGCGTTACTAGGCCTGCTGATGGTGGGTGTGAGGGTGGCTGCTACTAGGCTCCTCTTCAGAGCGCTCCACAACCCTCTGGCTCCGCCAAGCCGCCACATCAATACAGCTATCAAAAGGGCGAGTACCGAGAAGTAGATTAGACCAGACTCGCCTACCAGCTTACAGACAGCGAGGGCTAGAGCCCCGAAGACCACGAGTATCAGAAAGCTTGCAGAATTAGCTCCCTGAGCTCCCTACCCCCCAAACAAGCCCCCACCATATTGTGGTGGTCCCGGCTCGCTAGGAGTCTAGCCTCGGCCCGCGGGCTCCTGGTAGTGGTTTGGTAGTGGTTTGGACGGCTTGCTGGCGGCCCTAGGGCTTGGCTTGCGGGGCTTCTAGATGACAGTCGTGTTGGTCTCCTGCAGCTGGCAGGATGTTTAGAGCTGGGTTCTACGGCTTTGCTTTTATGTGTTTGTTTCTACTTTATTGGTTTTTGGGTTGTTTCAATTGGCTCCCCACAGTCTCCACATATTCTAGGGTGGTGCAGCGTGGCCGGGGTCAGGCTGGAGGGCGTCTGGAAGGTCTTCGGGAAGGTTGTCGCCGTTAGGGATGTTAGCCTTGTTGTTGAGGACGGCGAGTTCGCATCTATCCTGGGGCCGAGCGGCAGCGGGAAGACCACCCTGCTATACCTAATCGCTGGCATATACAAGCCCACCCAGGGGAGGATCTACTTCGGGGAGAGGGACGTAACAGACCTGCCTCCCAACCAGAGGAACGTCGGGCTGGTATTCCAGAACTACGCCCTATACCCCCATATGACTGTATTCGAGAACATAGCCTTCCCTCTAAGGCTGAGGCGCGTCCCTGGAGATGTTGTGAGGGAGAAGGTCCTAGAGGCTGCCAAGCTGCTGGGCATCGAGGGCCTCCTAGACAGGCTACCCGGCCAGCTGAGCGGGGGCCAGCAGCAGAGAGTCGCCCTTGCCAGAGCCCTGGTTAAGGAGCCCGAGGTCCTCCTCCTCGACGAGCCCCTCAGCAACCTGGACGCCCTGCTGAGGATAAGGATTAGGAGCGAGCTGAAGAGGCTGCAGAGCGAGCTGGGGATAACAGCAATATACGTAACCCACGACCAGAGCGAGGCGCTAGCGATGGCTGACAAGGTGGCCGTCATGTCCGAGGGAGTCCTGCAGCAGGTGGGCACCCCGAGGGAGGTCTACGAGAAGCCTAGAAACGTATTCGTAGCCAGCTTCATAGGCTCGCCCCCAGCAAACCTCATAACAGTCAAGCTCTCCAGAGACAGGAGGTGCATAGAGCTGCCCGGCGGTGAGACGCACTGCCCGCCGCCAAACATAGCGTCCAAGCTAGCCCAACTACCTACAGACCACGTGATACTGGGCTTCAGGCCCGAGAACTCCGTCCTATCCGAGGAACCACTAGGAGACCACATACCAGTGAAAGCCGAAGTCTATACCGTAGAGCTGCTGGGAAGAGAAAACGTCGTAACACTAACAGTCGACGGCCACCACATCAAGACAGTAGTCCCGCCGATGGTGAACCCGTCCCCCGGGGACGAGATGTACGTCAACATAGAGCCCTCCAAAGCACTATACTTCGACCCAGAGACCGAGATAAACCTAGAATACATAGAGGCAGCAGCCCCGGCAGAAGCCCTCAGGAGGGAGGCACAGCCAAGGAGAGAAGAGGCCGAGGGAGAACCATAGGAAGCGTCAGCCGCCACACTAAACGGCGCTGAACTCGCACTCAGCCCCGAAGGGGCACACGCCACACTTGCTCCTGGAAGGCGAGGGCCTGGGAGGCCTCAAACCCCTCCAGTACTCTAAGAGCGGGGCCAAAGTATCCAGCGCTCTCCCAGCATCATAAACCTCAACATACAGCCTATAGCACTCCCCACCAGAAGGTGCTATCCTCCCCGAGGAGGAGAGGCCGTCGAGGACCTCCTTCAAGCAACCCTCGCTACCAGCAACTACCATGACAAGCCTGCCTCCATCGCCACGCCCCCACACCAGGAGGCCGGCGAGCCTAAGATACACGATGTCAGACTCAAATATCCTGAGCGACCCCCTGATGGCAGACCTCCCAACACCGTGGATAGAGCCGTCGGAACCCAGCACAACGAAGTCGGGACTAGCGGCCACAGGAACCCCTAGGACCTCGCCCAAAACGCTAGCCCTAGCAAGAACCCCCCTCCTATCTCTGATAACCACCCTCCTAGTAATCCTCCTAGCCAGGCCAGCAGATCTAGCCACGCCTCCCCGAAGAGTCTCGAGGTGAACCTTGTACTCGCAGAAAGCCTGCCCCGCCACCATGCTAGCCGGAATCAACCCTAGCCTCTCAGCTGGAGACCCACCGGTGCCTGCCAAGTATCCGCAACCCCTCATACAAGAGTGTATCTCTCGCTTGATAGACGCTTATATCACGCCCTGAAGCCCCACACCCCTCTAAATGGTGGTGGCGTTGGAGGCCGGGAGGGAGGCTCAGCCGCCTGCTCTAGCTGTAAGGGTGCAGAGCCTCGAGGACCTAGTTAGGCTTGCCTCCGTGAATGCTGCGAGGATGGCGATCTCGCCAATATACCGGTTCCGGTTTAAAGACTCAACGGTATACATGATCCAGACAGTATACAAGGACTACTACAGGCAGTACGGAGTCCCAATCCTATACTACTATGCGGGGGAGGGGGAGGAGAGTAGCCCAAAGTACATACTGGTGAAGGTGGACGAGGAGGGCGAGAAGGTGGAGAAGTCTGATGGAGTCAAGCCAGGATGGCTCGCCGTCCCAGTAGTCAACCTCTCAGAGAAGCCAAGCTACGTGCCCGACGATATAGTGTGAGGCTCCCCCTCAGACACTCCATCAACGGCTCCCCCGACACTCGACGCCAAGCCTAGCTCGATGACGCTTCTCAACTCGACGCCCCTCTCCATAGACAAGAGGAGGCTTCTCCCAAGCTCCGAGAGAACGTATATCTTATAGCTACCTCTGGAGTAGACCGCCTCGACCAGGCCCAGCTCCTCGAGAGCCTGCATCAGCGACAGCACCTTATACCTAGGTATGTCAACCCTCCTCGCAAGATCCCCAGGAGAGGCTGGGCTATAGGACTCGAGAGCTCTCAGCAAGCCGTAGACAAGCCCCGCCAACACGCATCCCCGAACACAGGTTTAAGGACATCCAAAGAATAACTACACGACAGCCCGATAATACCCCCTCGGGAGTCTGGGGAGGGAGCTGCCGGTTGCCGTGGAAGCATAGGAAGACGCCTGTCGTAAGGGCTAGGTGCATAATAGCTGACGGCTCGGGGAGGCTCCTAGTGCAGTGGGACCACAAGAGAGGCGCCTACACCTTCCCCGGAGGACGGGTCGAGTACTACGAGAGCATACCGCTCTGTCTAGTGAGGGAGATGATGGAGGAGGCCGGCATAGACGTAGAGCCTGACAGGCTCCTCTACATTGTCGAGGTCATGGAGTCTAACCCCCCATTCCACGAGATCCTATTCTACTTCAACTGCAAGTATAGGGGCACGCCTAAGAGCAAGAGCAGATACATACACCTAGAGTGGAGGAGGCCCGAGGAAGTCAAGGACAAGTTTTGGCCAGCACCCCTAGCAGAACTCATAAATAGGGGGCCCGCTGGGGAGAGCCCCTACTACCTGGTTGTATCGGACGGGAAGATAGCCTTCATAAAGAGAATCTAGGGTGTTTGAAGACGGTGAGTCGGCGAAGTTTGCCCCAATCACCGGCCCTACAACCCCATACCGGCGGCCTTAGGGCCTCATATCCCGGATTCCTCCCCACACCACCAATCTATCTAGGCTAGCAGTCGGGTCATATTATACACTCGGCTCCTACCTCTCCGGCTTTCCTACTTCACAGCCAGTCATAGGAGGGTAGAAGAGAGTATTATGGCTGTCGACGTGAGAGCTATAATTATATTGTCGTCTAGGGGTCCTACCTCCAGCCTCTCAACGATTGAGGACACCAAGCCCGCCAGAGCGCCAGGCCACCCCGCTATCAGGTAGCCCAGCGGGATAGAGACGAGCATCATCGCAACGTTTCCTGACCAGTGCTTGCTCCTCCTATAGACTAGAGCGTTCCTAACGATCCCTGTGACCCCGTCTCCGAGGCTTATGAACAGGGCTGGGAGTATGGAGAGCCACGGGTCGCCAGTAACGCACCACAGCACCGCTATGGACAGGCCCCACGCTATGTTGAAAGAGACGTCATACATATCCCTGCCAGTCTGGAACCATCCCATCTTACCCCTGGTGTGTCTGAAGTAGAGGTAGGCTGCCATGGCTGTCGAGGCTGCCAGCGGTATTAGTGGGGTGGTGAACAGTATGGGGGTGAGGATGGCTGAAACGCCCCCGGCAGCTATGTGGATAAACTTCCTCGTATAGTACACCGCCCTATCGCTAGCCACACCCCTCGACTCTAGAAGCCTATAGAGCGTCCTAGAGACTGGTACAACCACGACGACAACATAGAGGGCTAGGAGAAGGGCGTAGAGAGCCTCTAGAGCTGGCCTCGCAGGGGCTAAGCCGCAGGCAGGCAAGACGCTACACCAGCGTTAAGAGCCGCTACCTTGCGTGGATCTCAACCACGTCCCCATCCTCAACCACATGGTCAGGCCCCACCCTCTGGCCAGGATACCTAACGCTCCTACCCCAAACCTTCGCATACCTAAACCTCCTAACGAGGTCCTTATGTATGCTCCTAGCCACGTCGAGCACAGTAGCACCCCTCCTAAGGACAAGCGGCTGTGGGTCTGGCTCCTTATTGGGTTGCTTAGTGTACACCCTAACTATGCCCAGCATGTCGAACAGCCTCTTAGCTATAACGTCCAGCCCGTCACCCCTGCGGGCCGAGACTGGAACTGCCTCCAGGCCTAGCTGGGCCGCCACCTCTAGAGCCGGTTTAAGCCTCTCCTGAGACTGGAGTATATCCGTCTTGTTCAACACGAGTAGAGCCGGCTTCCTGACCAGCGTCGTGAATATGGCTGCCTCAACATCATCAAGTCCTACCTCGCCCTCAACGTAGACAACAGCATTGTATATACGGTACTGGCTAAGAAGCCTCTGCACGTCGTGCTCCGTAGCCCCCACCAGCCTGCCAGGACCCTCAACCCTGATTCCGGTAACCTCCCTAGACTTGGTAATCCTAGCTATACCCCTCCTCCTGGTGACCACGATCCCCCTATCCTCGAGCATGGATACTAGGCTGCGTATTATCTCAGCCAGGCTAGGTTCGTCGAGGCCTACAACTAGGAGTATAGCGTCCGCGTTCCTAGCTATGCCCATAACACGGCTATTCATGCCAGAATCGCTGCCAAGAAGTATGGGCGGGGTGTCTACGAGCTGAAACTGTATATCCTCGTACTCGAGCATGCCCGCCCTAGGAGCCCTAGTAGTGAAGGGATAGTCCGCTATTTCGGGCCTAGCATTTGTGAGGGCAGCTAGCAGGCTGCTCTTCCCCGAATTGGGCGGCCCTATCAAGGCGATCTGGGCCGCACCACTCTTTTCTACGAAGAAGCTAGGCCCCCCGCCCCCCCTCCTCCTCTTCTTCTCCTCAAGCTCCTCCCTAAGGTCGGCGAGCCTCCTCCTAGCCCAGAGGAGCAGGTTCTCGGTACCCTTATGCTTTGGAACAGCGCTTATGAACTCCTCTAGCGCCCTAATCTTCTCCTCTACCGTTCTAGCCTCGCTGTATTTAGCTAGTTTCGCCCTGGCCTCGGGCGGCAGGTTGGCTGGCAACTCTTAGAGAGCACCCGATCATACGGAGTTTAGCCCCAGCCCTCAAAGACCTTAGCGCGCCACACCCTCTAAAATGAATATATTAATAACTGCATATCGCCAACCAGGATACCCTAGACTGTGGGGCCTACCTCGCGGCCCCAGAATTGTAGTGGGGGTGCGGTTTATGAGTGACGTGAAAATCGAGGGCCAGGTCCTCGGGGGGTACCCCCGGAGTAGGATTGTGCGTAGAGCGCTGAGACAGTACGAGTCTGGCTCCTACTCCCTCCTGGATAGGGAGAGGGTACTCCACTCGTCAGCCCTCACAGTCATAGGTGTTCAGGTGGGCCAAGGGTTCCCCTATGTTGTGGATGGGATGCTAGACTGGCACGACATCTTCAGGCCCTACGCAGAAGCCTGGAGGAACGTAACCCCTACTGGCCTCCTGCGGTATTTCGATAACAACTTCTTCTACAGGATACCACTATTCACTGGAGAGCCGGAGCCCACAGACCCGGTTCTAGCACCTAGAGTCAGGTCCTACGCACCTATAGCCGAGCCCTCCAAGCTGAAGGTAGTTATACCTGGCCCGGTAACGTTCACCCTCATGTCCAGCAATAGGACTGGGGTGAGCGATGAGGAGCTGGCAGAGGCTATAGCTAGGCTGCTGGCTGAGGAGGTCTCGCTGGCTGTCGAGGCTGGGGCTGGGTTTGTCCAGATAGACGAGCCTATACTTTCAGACCCCAAGGCCTCTAAGGACCACGCAGCCCTCGCGGCAGAGCTATCCAGCATGATCGCCTCCAGGGCTGGCGGTGCCAAAACCATGCTCTCTATATACTTCTACAGCCCCAAGCCCGAGGTGTACGAAGGGGTTCTCGAGACTAAGGTCGACTACATAATGCTAGACCTAGTGGACGCGGGAGGCGCAGCACTAAGGCTACTAGAGCGTAAGGGATGCCCCGGCCATGGCGTGGGCTTGGGAGTAGTGAACGCGAGGAACGTATATAGCGACGAGTATGAGGCGGTTAAGGGGTTGGTTGAGGCTGCTATGAAGGCGTGCCAGCCAGAGGAGGTCCTGCTGACAACCTCGACATGGCTAGACCTAATACCCTACAAGTATAGCCTCCGGAAAACCAGGCTACTGGGGTACTACACTCACAGGATTGCGGGGGAGATGGGAGCCCTCTTAGCCCTAGCTGGGGGTGAGTAGGTCCATGCCAGGGTATGAGGTCCCAAGGAAGTTCCCCACGACAGTGGTGGGGAGCTACCCGAAGATTGGCCCAGCTGATAAGGCAATTAAGATGAGGAGGAGTGGGGAGATAGGGGAGGAGGAGTTCCACAGGATAGCAAGGGAGTCGATAAGGATGGTGGTGGAGGACTACCTCTGGGCTGGGGTTGACATTCTCAGCGATGGGGAGCAGACGAGGGAGGACATGGTTGTCTACTTCGCCGAGAGGATGGACGGGTATAGGGAGGGCGACTGGGTTAGGGTATTCGACAACGTATACTTCAGAAAGCCTGTGGTAGTAGGGAGAATCGGCTGGAGGCAGCCAATGATTCTGGAGGACTGGGAGTACGCTAGGAGCGTCGCCCAGGGCAGGCCTGTTAAGCTGATACTAACAGGGCCCTACACTATGCTCGAGTGGAGCTTCGACCTCCACTATGGCGATAGGAGAGAGCTGATTCTAGACCTGGCTAGGGCGCTGAGGAGGGAGATAGACGCAGCACTTGCTAGGGGGGCGGAGTACGTTCAGGTAGACGAGCCAGCTCTCTCCACGAGGCCGTTCAGGGAGGAGGCAGAGCTCCTAAAGGAGGCTCTAGACATAGTGTTCAGGGGCGTAGGCGCTAAGAGGATAGTCCACATCTGCTATGGGGAGCTGGAGAGGATACTCCCATACATCCTAGAGTACCCTGTGGACCAGTTCGACCTTGAGATGAAGAACAGCGGCTTCAGGCTACTACCCCACCTCAAGGAGTACGGGTATGACAAGGAGATCGGGTATGGAGTGATAGATGTCCACAGCTTCCAGGTGGAGAGTGTGGAGGAGGTTAAGGAAGCCATAGACAGGCTAATGAAGGCGGACATAGTTGGGCCGGAGAAGGTATATATAGACCCTGACTGCGGGCTCAAGCGGCTACCCCGCGAGATCGCCAGGGAGAAGCTGAGGAATATGGTGGAGGCAGCCAGGCTTGCAAGGGAAGAGTGGTGAGTGGACCGGGAAGCTCCCCCTCAGCAGGCTAGCCGAGGTCCTCAGGAGGGCTGGGAGGAGGAGGGGGGGCTCCACTCTAGTGGGGCCCTCCACCGGGGAGGACGCTGCTGTGATAAACCTAGGCCCTATAGACCTAGTCATGCACATAGACCCCATAACAGAGGCTGGAGAGCTCGCGGGAAGGCTCGCAGTCCACGTAGCCGCTAATGACATAGCCGTGACTGGCGCCAAGCCGAGGTGGGTCATGCTAGCCGTACTCATGCCCCAGGGCTCGCCTCAGGAGAGCCTAGAGAGGATCATGGAGGACGCCGTTAGGGCTGCCGAGGAGGTGGAGGTGGAGATTGTTGGCGGCCACACGGAGGCCGCTCCCGGAGTTAGGAGGGCTATAGTTGTCGCCGCGGCGGCTGGGGTGACGTGCGGCGGATGCACTACACCCACGAGCTCGGCGCGTCCAGGAGACGCTATTATACAGGTGAAGCCTGCGGGCATCGAGGGGACGGCGATAATAGCCACGGACTTCGCAGGCCTTCTACGCGAGCTTGGTTTGGGCGAGGAAGTAATAGCGGGCGGCAGGATGATGGCTGGGATGGTGAGTGTGGTTAGGGAGGCGGTAGAGCTTGCAGAGCTGGGTGTAGTTAGCGCCATGCACGACCCTACAGAGGGAGGCCTAGTGGGGGGGCTGGTGGAGATGGCTATAGCCTCTAGGACGGTGATAGAGGTTGATGAGGCCAAGATCCTAGTCGCAGAGCCAACTAGAATAATAGCTCGCAGTCTAGGCGTGGACCCTCTAAAGCTCATCAGCAGCGGGACTCTGATAGCCGCAGTGCCCCAGGGAAGGCTTGGTGAGGCCTCCTTCGTGCTAGAAGAGCTTGGTGTTGAGTATTCGGTTATAGGTAGGGTTGTAGAGCACACCCCGTCGCCTAAGCTCGTGTTAAGGCGGTCCGACGGGTCCACAGAGGAGGTGAGGGAGCCTCCTATGGATGAGATCGCGAGGCTACACCAGGAAGCCGGGGTCTGAGATTGCAGACAGACTTCCAACCATACCTATACCAGCCATCCCTCACGACGGGTATATTCCTCGAGAACATGGGATGGCGGTAGACGAAGGTGTGGAACTCACCGTACTCGCCAGCCTCATCCACAGTAGACGGAAGGTGGTCCAGAAAGCCTTTGTCCAGCTCGCTGCAGGCCAGCCAGGGATATAGCCTGCCTGTATCGACAGCGGCGACAACAGCGGACATGCCGAGCTGGAGGAAGGACTCGACTACTACCCGCGATGGAAGCCCGTCTAGAGGGTAGAGAGCCTCGAGCCCTGCTCTCCTAGCGAGATCGCTTTTGTAATCCATCATATCCCTCAGGAATAGGTCGCCGTGCCCGACGTACTCAACGCCGCGGCTCCTAAGCACCTTATACGCATCCAGAATTCTAGCCTCGTAGATCTCTGCTGGAGCCAGATCGCCCGGAAGAAGGACCTCAAGCACTCGCACCCCTGCAGCACTCGCCTGCTCCCTAACCAGCTCCACAGGAACCCTATGACCGGTCACAACCTGTGCCTCAGCATCGACAGTCACCAGAAACCACTCCACGCTATAGCCCATCCTCTCAAGCGCGTAGAAGGCAAGCGCCGAATCCTTCCCACCACTCCACGAGACAGCCGCGCTAGCCTCCCCCATAGTGCATCAACACCCCACCTTCAGACACGTAGGCACCGCAGAACCTGCAGTGACCCCTGGCTAGGGGCCGGCCGCACACAGGACAGCCAGCCACGGGGGCTTTAGGAGGTGGCTCGATCCCCTGGGCCTCCAGCCTCCAAGCAAGCCAGGCGTGGAGCCGTGATGGAGGCTTGAAATCAAGCCAGCGTGCGGCAGGCTCGCCACAGCTGATCGGGTCTTGAGCGAGGTCCTTGAGGGCCTCTAGGACCCCCGACCCCTCGGTGACGGGAGTTTTCTGCCTCCAGGCTATCTCAGCCAGCCCGGCTTCCTCTAAGTAGGTTCTGAGTATCTCCTTCCCAAACCCCCTACCGATCATGCAGTAGATGGGTAGGGAGAGAGCCATGCCTATGGCCTCGGGCGAGTATAGGGGCGCTTTCACCTCGAGGCCTAGGAGCCTGCCTACCTCCACTGTTGGGAGCCAGGCGTGCTGAGCCATCCTTGCTTGCCAGCGCCTCAGCCCTTCCTCCTCTAGGGTGAGGAGGAATGAGTATCCTAGGAACATCTCGTCTCCCCCATCACCTGACAAGAGGCAGTTGCAGCCCTCGGAGAGTGCCTTGGAAGCCGCCAGATAGTGGGCGGCCGATGCTGCAACCTCTATAGGGTCTATCGTGGCGAAGCTCCTAACGACCCAGTCGACAGCCCTAGCTAGCTCTCCTCTACTAGGCCTGTAAATTACATGCTCCCTAACGCCGAGCACCGAGGCGGCTTTAGATGCGTAGTGGGCGTCGGGCCCTCCAATATCAACAGTAACCGCAAGGACCTCTCTCTTAGCAGGGTTGCTCGCTAGAACGAAGGTAGTGTCTATACCTCCCGAGAGCAAGGCGCATTCACAGCCCTCAGAGAGTTTCCCGACAATTGACGCCAGCCTATGGGCAGCGCTCCTGCATAGGGTCTCCACGCCTCACCACCACAAGATACGTGCTACTAGCAAGGCCACGGCGGCTATAGTGTAGAGTGCCGCCGCAGCGTAGGCTAGGGACACCGCCTTATAGATGTGGGTCGATGCTGGAAGTTTGGATCCAGGGTTTATTATATAGCTGCCTAGCTTCTCGAGCTTGACCCCAAGGGCCCCCGCTGTAGCCGCCATAGGATGGCCCGCGTTTAGACTCTCGGTAGCCCCCCTCCACCTCGCCCATACAGCTATCGCTCTGCGCGGGCTCCCCCCGGCCAGGGGTGAAGCCAGAGCTAGAGCCAAGACGGTTAACCTAGCCGGGATCAGATTCAATACTGTGTCCATTCTCGCCGAGAACCACCCAACCCTATACAGCCCGGGGGTCTTGAACCCTATAGCCCCGTCAAGAGTGTTGGCTAGCCTTTGGAGGAGTGCCGCTAAAGGCCCGGCTATGGCGTAGTATGTAAGGGGCGACGTATAGCCGTCCACAAGGCTCTCGACAGTAGTCTCTATACAAGCCGAGGCTAGATGGCCCTCCCCGAGCCTGCTAGTATCCCTCCTAACAACCTCCTGTACCCTAGCTCTAGCCCCCTCCAAGTCTCCAGACTCAAGCCTGAATGCCGCGTCTAGACAGGTGTCGAGAAGAAGCCTCAAGGACATAGAGTGCTTTAGCACTATCCCCACGGCCAGAGCGTGTAGGGCAGGGTGGATAGCATAGGCCACAACCAGTAGCAAGCCTACTGCAGCGAGGTGAGGAGTGACTACTGCTATCCAAACCGCTATACCCCACAGGAATCCTGACCCAGGCCTAGCGAGCCTTAGCGCAGCGATATACGAGGTCCTGACAGGGTGGAGCTTGAGTGCCAGCCCCGAGTGCCTAGGGTATATCATGTCTAGAGCCAGAGCCACAGCGAGCCCCCAGGCCAGGACCTCGGGCCCCGGTAGAAGTGCCGCTACTATATCCTCTAGTCCTAGGCTAGGCGATGCCACGGCAAGCCACCGCCGCAGCTAGCATTGATGCAACCCTAGAGGACTCAAAGGCGAAGCCAGCTACGTCTCCACCCCCGAACCCCAGCCTACTCCCAGAGTCCCTTGCTACCAGGGCTGCGAGGAGGGCTGACGCTGGGAGAGGCGCAAACACTACTGGTAGGGCTTGGAGGCCTCCCCCCAATAAGGCTATAGCTGTTGACGCTATCATTGTGGCTGAGAGGGCAGCTATCATTGCTGGAATGCTGTTCGAGGCGGCCCTGCTGAACGCCCTAGCCATCCCCTCGTAAGGCTCTGGAGGCAGGGAAGAGAGTACTAGGAACATGGAGGCAGCCGAAGATGAGTAGACAGCCGTAATAGCGGCCAAAGCCTGCAGTGTTGGAGCACAGGAGGCTAGCTCTCCAGCGAAGATAGCTGAGGCAATTAGGGCTAGGGCCAGCGACGTAGCTGCGAATGAGCCCTTCCTGGGATCCTTCATTATCCTAACAGCACGTTCCCCCCTTGCACGTGCCCCCAGAACGTCGGAGTAGTCTGCGAGCCCGTCTAGATGAATCCCCCCGGTTATCATAACGTGGGCTATCGTGTATACAGCGCCAGCACCTATAGGCGACAACCCCAACCACACGCTAGCCAACAGTACTGAGGCTGCTAAAACACCCTCAAGCCAGCCCACAATGGGCGCCGCCCAGAACGCTCTGGCAGCCGCCTCCAGGCTTCCGCCCCCCAGAGGCAGGGCTGTCATGAGGCTCGCGAGGCTCCTAACATCGGCCGCGAGCCTGTAGAGCG
>WANT01000010.1 GCA_015521685.1 Aeropyrum sp. | reverse complement strand
GCCTTGGAGCCCCAGGCTACTCTGGCTGTACAAGCGTGGGGTTACTGGAGTGCTGGCGAGGGATGTGGTGGAGAGGATCGTCAGCAGGGCTGGCGGCGTTCTCGTGGGGGGGAGGGGTGTTTTGGGGGCTGCAGCCGCCCTAGCCTCGCTACCCCCCAAGGGCGACTACACGTGGGAGCTCATAGCTTATAGGAGGCCAGAGCTGTGGGGTGAGCCTAGGTGCACTAGCTTCGACTCCGCCGTCAGGGCCGAGGCTAGAATGCCTCCATGCACATACAACAACCTAGACTTCGAGGCTAGAGCTGTAGCAGCCTCTCCGAGGGGCCCAGACCCGGTGCTAGCCGGTTTCAGGGGGGACTGCAGGGAGTACCTGGGCCTCTACGGGGAGGCTCTATGCGAGAAGCCCCACTTCTGGGTTCTCTTCAGGAGTAACCAGCACACAGACCCACACGATAATGTTGAGGGCGAGATCTACCCCTACACCTACCTAGCCTCTAATGCGCTGGTCGTGGATAGGCCTGAGGTCCTGCCTGGAGGCCACACAGTAGTGCGGGCAAGTGTTGGCGGGGTGAGGGTGGATCTCACGTTCTATAGGGAGGCGCAGCCCCTCAACAGGGTTGCAAGGCTGCTGGGTGAGGGCGACTTGGTTAGGTTCCACGGATCCGTCAGGCCCTATAGCCCGCGGGGCGCTCCCACAATAGCTGTGGACAAGCTGGAGGTCCTGAGGGTGTCTCGAAGGGTATTTAGCTACGCACCCTCATGCCCCAAATGCGGCTCGAGGATGGAGAGCGCTGGCCGGGGTAGCGGCTATAGGTGCCCTAGATGCGGGTTCCGCGATCGCAGCGCCCATCGCATCGAGGCTCCAGATACGGCGCTTCTATCGCCAGGCGTATACACCCCCAGGGAGGGTAGGCTCAGGCATCTTACCATGCCTCCCTGGAGGGCTAGGGCTGTGTGGGGAGGGCCGTCTAGGCTGGACCCCCTATACGTGTCCAGCCCGGGATCTAGGCCGCCGCCCTCTACCATTCCACCCAATATTTAGCCATCGTAGCCGGGATTAGATGGATCCGGGTATAATGGGTTGGCTCTCGGCTCGGACAGGGATAGGGCAACATACCTAGCGTTGCTCGCTGTTGTTATGGCTGTTATAGCTGGAAGCACGATAATCATACTATTCCCCAGCATGGTTCCCGGCGGGAAGGCCGCCCTAATCGTAGCCAGGGATGGCAGCCTCACGGTCGATGTCCAGCCAGTGATAGGCGAGCTCGGGGATGGCCTGCTGGTCCGATCCCCTCCAGGCGATGCAGTCGCCGCCCTCCGAATATCTGGGGATGACGTTATCGAGGTTTACAAGCCCAGCTCCGCCCCACCATACGCGAGGTTCCTGCCCCACCCCGTCCTACTTGATACTGTGGGCACGGCTAGGGTTGAGGGAGGCCTTGCCCCCGGGGAGTGCAGTATAACTGGGTTCAGGCTCGAGGACCTCAAGCCTATAGAGGCCAGGCTAGTGCTGGCTATGGCAGCCTCAGAGGTAGACTCCTCCACAATAACCCTTAGGCCGGGTGAGGGTGGGGAGCCCGAGATTAGGCTGGTCTTCCCGTTAAAGGTTGGCAAGTCAAGCTTCCCCGGGCTAGAGGCCTCAGCCACGCTCGGCCTGGGTGAGGGTGTTACGGTCTCGGCCGAGCCCGGAGGGGGAGCTATAGTATATACTCCCATCAGCGCCCTCCTCGCCAGAGGGTTCCTCCAGGTCTCGTGCGGGGATAGGGATGTGGAGGTTAGGATCGTAGCGCTCATACCCAGCGGGCCTGTGGGTGGTGTGGAGGTTGAAGTCCTAGACGAGTGGGTCGAGCCCGGTGGTGAGTACTTCCTCCCATTCGGCAGCACAAGATGCCTAGTAGCCCCGTCTCAGCGAGCCTCTCCAGGGGATGTGGTGTTCAACAATCTATTCGATGATAAGCTGGAGTACACGGCGACGGGGACCATAGACGGGGTAACCCTAGGCGTAAACGTCACCCTGGATTCGGTTCAGGCTAGGATAGTCTTCATAGCCGGGGAGGACGGCTACAGGTCTGTCTGCCTCTACGAGTCGCTGTCTCGAGACCGGCTGCCGATGGCTAGGTCCTCCGTCTACAAGCCCTAAGCCCTGTTAGGATAATAAGGGTGGCAGCACATAATACCCACACTATGGGTGGTTCTATATTGTCTGTTAGAAGGAGGAGGGAGAGGAGGGCGGCCCCGGTTACCGCTGCTGGCCTGCTATCCTTCTACGAGGACTATGAGGGTAAGATAAAGGTGAGCCCCACCATAGTCATCATGGCTGCAGTCGGGCTATCGGCCCTAGTGGCTGCAGCCCACATATTCCTACCCTAGCCACCCCTAGCCAGCCGCCTCCTCAGCGAGACAGCTATACCAGCCGAAATAGCCTCAACAGCCATCTCAACAGCCTCGCTAGGAGTAGCCTCGACACTCCTGAACCTGCCTAGCCTAACCGCAGCTTTAAGCCCAGCTAAATGCTTGCACCCCCAGCCCCCCTTCCTGAGGCTGGCGGCGAAGCTGGGGCAAGAACAGT
>WANT01000009.1 GCA_015521685.1 Aeropyrum sp. | reverse complement strand
TATTCGCCTGCTGGAGGTATTGGGTCTGAGGTGGTGAACGACGGGTCGGGATTTAGCAACATTTTTCTGACTATTGGAGTGGTGCCCTCTCTTGTGTAGGCGAGGTCTAGAGCCATGAGAATGCTTCCCGTATCTCTATCTATTAGATAGAGTATTCTGGGAACGACTTCTATAGTGCCTGTGTTAGCAATCCATATCGCTGGCCAGAGGCTCCCAGCTTCTTCTTGAGTCGCCCCGCGTATCTGCAGCCTCTCCTTGAGCTTGATGTCAACTCTGGTCTCCGCGTCTCTTAGGTCTTGGGCCACGCTTCTCGCGTCTGAGAGGGAGTTCAGAAGTATAGGTAGCACTATAACTAGTATTATTGTTATTATTATGAGTCCTCCTATAACTTCAGCCTGGCCTCTCCGCGCAAGCCTACCCTTACCCTTAACTCCGGGATTTCTAGACCTCCATGCCTCTTTGATTGTCATGCCTATGTTAGCCTCATCATCATTATTACATTTAATGTTGCAAGACTCTTAAAACTATTCACCGAGAGGGAGAAAACTGATTAATATTCTCAGAGACCCTCTCGTATTAATTGGCTGTGAGTACCCTTGCGCAAAGCTAGAAGAATAGGGCAAGCCAGCCCAATAACGGTGATTATCCTAGTAGCAGTGACGCTTGCTCTAGCCTTGGGCGTCTACGCCTACTTCCAATCCCAGGCTAGCACGATACAGAGGGACAGGGCGCTCGTCTTGCTCGTGAACCAGACTGCCAGCTCGATTGACGCCAACATTGTATCCTGGGTTAGCGATACCTCGGCGAGCCCCACAATAGCCTGCTACTACGTCGACATCATTAATATTGGGGACGAGCCGATCCTATTTCATCTAACTGTTCTGCCTGTCGAGGAGGATGCTAACGGCTTCTATCAGCCCACTGAGAACCTTAGACTCATACCAGTAGACCAGCAAACGGGCGACTACAACCTCTACTTCTACAGGCTGGAAGACTACAATGCTGATGGGGTGCTCGAAACCCTAGGAGTTGATGGAGCCACCTCGGTGTACAATGGGGTTCTAGACTGCGGCACTCTGAGGGCCGACCCAACACTGCTAAACTCCAGCCTCACTGTGGATCCAATTCCAGCCTCGGAAATACACCTAACGTTGACACGCGCCACGCTGAGCGATTTAGCTCCCGTAGTGGCTGGCGTGAATCCAATATTTCCCCTGCCTGTACTTCCAGTATATCTCAATCCGGGTGAGAGGGTCACCCTATTGGTGCATGTGAGGATCGACGATAACACTCTTGCCAACGAGCTCCTACCAGTGCCCTACGAGTTGAAGCTCACCGTTTTGAGGGAGTTCGAGGGAGATTATTATCTCTCTATAGCATTCGACCTGCCTGGCTAGGGCTGGCTCTGGCCCTGTGTACTGACGGCCTCCTCCCTAATTCTGGGTGCCGTCGTGTAGATCATGTAGAATCCTATCGCCTCTAGTATTAATCCGGGGAGTGATAGGAAGCCTAGGAATGGTAGTATTGATAGTAGTAGCATGGCCGCCCCTATCATTATTAGGAGGCCTGGTGTTTCTAGTAACCTAATAGATCGCCTTAGGTTCATGCCGAGAAGGAGGTCGCCAGCCACCACAAGTATTAGGCCTAGCAGGAGGAGGATGGCGCCCACAAGTATAATTAGCGTTACTACTCCTGCGAGAGCCAGTAAGGAGCCGTAGTATAGGAGGGTTGCTGGGGTTCCATAGTCCCTCGCCCAATCTCCTCCCGAGTAGTCGACAGCCTCTCTGAACTTCCTGGCTCCACGATACTGGAAGAGGAGCGATATGCCTAATCCGATGATGGTGACTGCCAGTATTGTGATCATTCCGAATAATGTAAAGAGAGGCATAGCTTCGTAGAATGTGAACATAGGTGCTAGCGGGGCTGAAATTATGAAGCCCGTCCCAACCAGCAGTATCACCAGGAATAAGGCGGCTATAGCGGTGGTCACGGCTATTACTATAGCTATAAGTCTATAGCGTGCTAGCAGGTAGAGGCCTTCAGTGAAGGTACTTATGCCTGAAGACTCCTCCCTCTCCACCCTCTACAAGCACCCCGCGTATATACCCACTATAACTATGGTTAGTGCACGTTTAAACGTTAGCACTCCACCCAGATTTCACTAAACCGCTGGTCTACCTCATTAGTATTATGGAGGGCAGAGAAGGCGAAATCTTCCACCATGCTAGAGTAGAGAGTATAGGTAGGGAATCGGTGGTGGAACTTAGCCTTGGCCAGCGCTGGGGATGCATTAAAGAGGAAAGCATTGATAATATCCGAGCTCGCTGAGAAGCTAAGGCCAGAGTCTATAGATAGAGCAGCGCTTGACCACCACGCGAGGCGCAGGCCCATACCGTGTGGTATGACGATCCATACTGGTGTTGGCTGTAGCTATGGCTGCGTTTACTGCTATATATACGATATGGGGTTCACGTCGAAACCCGCTCCATACCCTCTCTCCGGCGAGGAGCTAGTGCTAGCGCTCTCACTGAATCCATACTTCATTCCGGGGCGGTGCGGAACCTTGCTGGCCTTCGGCAGCGTCACAGAGCCCTTCATGCCGGCTACTATAGAGCGCGCCTTCGAGTACCTCAGGGCGGCACGGGTGTGGCTAGAGAATCCACAGCAAATATCAACAAAGACGGCCCTCAGAGGGAAGGAGCTGGACATTTTCTTAGATTCGGCTGATCCAAGAATAGACGTGCTCGTCTCCTTATCAACCGTGGATAAGTGGAGGCTGCTAGAGCCTGGGGCGAGTCCTCCCGAAGAGAGATTCAGGTTTATGAAGGCCTTAGCAGACGCTGGTGTGAGTGTGACGCTCTTCCTCCGCCCCATAATTCCTGGTGTAACAGACATGGAGTACCAGCGAATCTTGTCTAAGGCTGCTGATGCTGGGGTTAAAAAGATAGTGGTAGGTAGCCTTAGGGTTACTAGACGAATACTACGTAGGCTGGAGGCGGCTAGGGTAGTGGATATTAGGGAGGTTCGGAGACGGCTGGTAAGGACGCCCAGGAGGCCTGAAGAGCAGGTTCCCATCTACTCGAGAGACCTCAAATATATAATAGAGTCTGCTGCTGTCGAGATGGGCTTCAAAGTCCTCCCTGCTAGCTGCAGCTCCAATATCGACGCTCATGGACAATACTGCAACGCCTGTAGGCTAGGCCCATGCGGGAATCAGAATGCAAAGCCAAGAATCACGGAGGATGATATTAAAGAGGTTTTCGAGGTACTGGGAGTCAAGGTAAAGAAGCTCAAAGTTAATCGAGGTAGGGTGCGCGCTGTAGTAGATACCAGCGGCCATGGCAAATGGATTATGGGAATCCTGTACAACTGGATATCAGGCATGTATAGAGTGAGCCCAGAAATACGGAGAGTATAAAATTACAATCTAGAGCCTGTTGCACCACAAGATAGGGCTACATCGAATTCAAATCAGCACCGCTGGACAACTAAAAATCAAGGAGGACATAAGCGTGGTGTATGGCAGAGATTTTAGATCGTGTAAGTTGTGTGGGAGAATCTACGAGATAGTGGAATCTGGCGGTTTGCGGTTTAGAATCAGGGGTTTGTGCCCAGAGGACAAGGAGCAGCTCATTAGGTTCTACGAGAGCCTATCTGAAGAGACTATTTACACCAGATTCTTCACAATAGTTAGGTATTTTGATCCATATGTTGAGAAGATGATCTCAACAATATGTTCGCTTGTTATAGTTGCCGTGGAAGAAGGGTCTGGTAGAATAGTAGGAGTTGCTGAGGCTTACATTGATGATAGGGGTATTGCTGAGGCAGGCATTGTTATTCTAGAAAAGTATCAGGGGAGAGGCCTTGGATCCAAGCTGGCCAGACACCTTATAAGTGTGTTGAAGGAGTTCGGAGCCAAGAAGCTGTATGGCTATGTGTTATCGGATAACAGTAGAGCCTTGAGTCTAGCGAAAAAGCTCGGAGCCAAAATAGTTAGGGAGGCGCCTGGCATAATCAGGGTGGAGATAGCAATGGATTAGAGGAAGCGGCTAAGTAGAATCATCCTAATTTAGCGTGTTCACATAGTCCCAGCTGGCTTTTTGTATTTACGTTGGTCAGCGTAAAATAGACCTGAGGTACGGGGAACCTAACATAATAAGATATTTAAAGTATTTTTAATAATACTGTAAAATAGTTAACATGTTTGATGTTAGCCTAACGTGTTAACTATTAAATGTTTAAAATTTAGAATCTCCTCCTTCCTCCAAAGCCACGGCGGCTCTGGAATCCCCTGTTAAAACCTCCCCTGGGGTATCCCCTCTCTGGGGCTGAGGGACTCTCCTCTGGTATTTCTTCCTCTTTAGGTGCCGACTCGTCCTCTAGCCTCTCTATCCTTGACTCTCTGCCCGCGTTCACTTGGACTTTACCTCTGTAGCTTGTGGTCCATGCTCCATCTATGCGGACTACCTCTCCCTCCTTTAGCTTCCCAGCATGGTCTCCCCAGAGTGTTACTTTTACTCGCCCAGTCTCGTCGCCGACAACGGCCTCACTTAGTGTAGCTGGTCCTCTTCTAGTTTCTACGACTTTGGGTTCGCCTGTCTCGAGGACTCTCCCCTTTATGGAGACGTTTCTCATGCCCGACTTGAGGTCCATGATGCGGGTGTCTTCTCCGCTCAAGCCTCTTACAGCTCCATCCTCAAGCTTGTGGCTCCGTGTTAATATGCTTACATGAAATGGCTGCGCGCTTCATTATCTCCAGGGTTTACACCCTCCTGGTATTACTCGTGAGCTCTTGCCTGATCCATGATATGCTCTAAACTATGTTTCTGCGTGCCATTGGTACTACGAGTTGATTGAGATCGTGAAAGAATACCGGGGATTAAAGCTTAAATAACATTTAGTCTATATATAAATACTCGGTGCGGTGTTATGCCGAAGAAGGAGAAGATAAAGTTCTTCGACCTGGTGGCAAAGAAGTACTATGAGAGCTCCGACTACGAGGTAGAGATCAAAGAGACTAAGAGGGGCAAATTCAAGTTCGCCAAAGCCAAGAGCCCATATACCGGTAAGGTATTCTATAGAGTTCTAGGCAAAGCCTAGTTTTAACCTAAACCTCTATAATCATATCCAGCCTTAGTTAAAGGGTTTTTTACAGAATTCAAGCAAAACACTAGTGCTTTAGCACCATAGTGAGAACGAATATTCACCATATCCTAAACCCATCTCAACTTCAAATCCTATTCCTCGCTATTTTCCTTCAGCAGGTCTGACCCGAGGCTAACCAGTATTAGCCCGATGCTTGCTGCAAGAAGGCTGGGCGCCACGCTTCCGAGGTATAGCATGTAGACGCTTGCAGCGAAGAAGAATATACCTGATATGGACATGAGGAAGCCGCCGAGGGTTTTGGGCACCTTGCTGGTGCTTATTTTCGACACCCTGGTACTCACCCTCCCTTGAAGATGAGTTCATCCAGTCTGGATAAACCTGCCTCCACATCATATACGGCTGTTAGAAGGGTGGATATTAGTAGTGAGGCGAGGGCCCCCCCTTCCAGCCCGGCGTAGCGTCTGCCGAGGATGAAGGCCGGTATGAGGAGTAGGGTTTGTAGTGTGTGGCCTGAGAGGATTAGTAGAGTAGCGGGTAGGGCTGCGAGGGCTAGCGATGCCGCGCTCCAGCCCATCTCTCTAACATGTCCTGCAAACCATCTGGCAATTCTGACTATTGTGGAGTGAGGAGAGTAGTTTCCCCTCATGGTTGAGGAGACTAGGCTGAATACTATTGCTGATGCTGCTGCCCAGATGAAGACGGCTCTGGCTATGTCTGACGTGTAGTTTTTGATTATTGCCAGTGTGTAGACTCCTATTAAGAGACCTATCAGCATGGCCCGACCCGCGGAGGACCTCGTTACCTCTCTGGGAGATAATTCTACAAGCAAAGCTACAGCCCCTAATGCTAGGAGTGGTGACCATAGAGAGCCTAAGAGACGCAAAACCATTGATCCCAACGCTAATAACAGGGCTCCCGCCTCTCTAAAGCCGCTCGCGGATAGTGTCAGGGCTAGGGCTCCAACCGAGGCTATTGCTAGTGCAGCTGCAGCGGATCCATAAGCTAGTTCCAACCCCGCCGCTGCGGCGGCTATGACCACACTAATAACTAGTTGAATCCTCATATTACAAGCACCTCAGAGAGGGTTATGAACTTGAAGAGGGAGTCTGGCCACTGCACTACATAAAAAGACGGGTTCCTGAGCTGCGCGGTCTGGGAAAGTATCAGTTGTCTAACGGCGGCCTCTTCCGGAGTCGAGCCTGTGGGAGGGTGTAATATAAGCATTTTTAGCGGGTGAACGGCGGGCAACAATGACTGGAATGAGCTGGCCAGCTCTCGAACCCCCCGGCCAGGACCTGAGATCACTACTAGAGCCTTCCCCTCAGCGTGCGAGGAAGCCATCCTAATGCACTTCTTCAACTCGGCCGGAGACCTGCCATAACCTGGCTCCAGGGTTGAGAGTACCGTGTAAATTTCGCTAAGGGTTGCTGAGTAGGGTTTCACGGCGTAGTGGCATTTCCATCCATCGAAGAGATGAAGGCCGAAGGTCCCCCCTGACTCGAATGCTATTGAGGCCAGCGACAATGCTGTTCTCCCACCGTGATCTATGGGCGCGTGGCCTGGTGTTCCGACCCACATATCGAGGCTATGGTCTAGAACAACGTGCGTATTTACCCGTGATTCTAGGGCGTGCTCTCTAACCACTAGTTGCCCTAGCCTGGCTGTAGATGGCCAGTGTATAAGCCTTGGGTCGTCGCCCTCGACATACTCCCTCAGCTCTAGGAACTCGGAGCCGAGTGGCCACCTCCTGTTCACTGGCCTGCTGGATCCGTGGTGGAAGGAGAGCCTTGCCCTCGTATAGGCCTCTATATTGGGGTTGGGATAGGTGTAAATTATTGCAGGCTCTGAGACTATCCTCGTTGCTACTGATAGACCTAGGGGCGCTAGGTAGAGGATTTCTATATCAGAAAGGCTGTTCTTTCCCATCCAAGGCTTGAGCGTATACGCGGCTGCGAAGCCTCTATCCGCTTGCCTTGCTTCTACGAGATCATCAGATTCCGGCTCTACCCTGGGAGGAAGCTTCTCAGCGACAAGAATCTTTCCGCTGAGATCTGAAGGTGTCGGAGAGTTCATGTCTATTTTAAGGGCCATCTCGACCTTGCCGCCCTCGTAGGTCCTCACGATCCTAGCGTTTCTAGATACTCTGGCTCCCTCTATGAGAGCCCGTCCACGCTTTGCGTCGAAATAGCTTGCGATAACTGCTCCGAGACCCGCTAAGCCTGCTGCTAGATATACTGGCTCCATGAGTGCGAACGAGACCAGGGTTGATACTAATGATATGAATAAGAGTGTCCATCCCCTAGTCGTAAGGTATACCACCAAAGCTAGGCACCTATGGTGGCTCGACTGAGTCCAGAATATCCCTAGTAACCCTGTCCTGGTTCACTCCTTCAAGCCTAGCTTCAGGTGTAAGGACTAGCCTGTGCGGTAGAGCTGCTCGAGCTGCCTCTTTAACATGGTCTGGGTGGACATAGTCGAGGCCCTCTGCTACTGCTAGCCCTCTGGATAGCATGAGGATTGATAGAGCGGCTCTCGGCGACCCGCCTAGCTGGACGTGGGGATGTCTTCTAGACTCCTCCACAATCTTCACGATATAGGTCTTGATGTTGCTGTCTACCCTAACATCCCACACTCGCTTCTGGGCTTCCAGGACCTCCTCGGCTGTTGCGACAGCATTAACCTCGAACCGGCTTATATCCTTGAATCTATCCATTATCTCAACTAGCTCCTCTGGGCTCGGGTAGCCTAGAACCACCCTAGCCATAAACCTGTCTCTTTGGGCCTCGGGCAGGGGGTAGACACCTTCCATCTCAACGGGATTCATGGTTGCTAATACCAGGAAGGGCTCGGGTAGCCTGAAGGTCCTACCCCATATAGTTACTTGGTGTTCTTGCATTGCCTCTAGGAATGCGCTCTGCGTCCTCGGGCTTGCTCTATTTATCTCGTCTGCCAGCACTATGTTAGCGAATATGGGGCCCCTCCTGAACTTGAACTTAGAGTCCTTCTGGCTGTAGATGAAGGTTCCGAGAACGTCGGAGGGAAGCATGTCGGGGGTAAACTGTATTCTCGAGAATGATAGACCTATCGACTTAGCTATGGCCCTCGCCATAGTGGTCTTAGCTACGCCGGGAACCCCCTCCAGTATGACGTGGCCTCCAGCGATCAGGGAGGCAATTATGGTTTTGAGCTCCCTCTCCTTACCAACTATGACCTTGGATACCTCGCTCTTCACCTTATCGTAGAGGCTGCTCACCGCCCAGCACCTATGACCCTAGAGGCTCTTCTGATCATCGCCGATCTTATAGGCCCTACCTTCTCCGCCACCCTAACCATGAGCAGCAATCTCAGCATGAGATCTCGCTTAGCGGCCTCCTCTACAGCGTAGAATGCGAGCCTCTCCTCAAGGTCGCTCCACTCGTACTTCACAGGGGATTTACGCCACGGCCTAACCAATATTATGGAGACGGCAGCCGACGCCACAAGGATGAGCGAGAATGTGGCCTCCGGGTTCAGGGCCCAGAGCAATCCCAATGCCCTAACAGGCATCACCACTACTCCCAGAACTGCCTGACCATACTTGAATTGGATAGGGAGTCCCTTGTAGTGTGAGGCATCGAAAACAACGACATCCTCCTCCTCTACAACCAGGCTCAGAAGGCTGGCGCATAGCTCGAGGTTGCCCTCGCCGCTCCACGGTTGAGGTGTCGCCATAAAGTTTGCACATAGACTCGAGTCCGCCACCACCAGCCCCGGAACGGGACCTCTGATTAGAGCGGCGAGAGGATAGATTGACTCCCCTGTATCTACCCAGCACACGACCTCGCCGGCTGTGGACTCTATATAGCTGGGTTTCGACGCGAGGCCGGATCCTATTCCCGGGCAATCGACCTCTAGTATGTATTGCCATCCCGGCGGTGATTCGAGGCTTGCAACCTCCTCGCCTGAAACCCTCGTCGCGAGGAACCTCTCCGAAAGCCAGTTTGACACTATAGTCTCATCCATTACGACTAGCTTTAGCCTGCCCTCCCTAGCCAGAGACTCAAGGACCTGGCCCTCCTCCAAGGTGAAAGGTCTGTCAGGGCCTATCACAACGTAGACAACAACCCCGCTAATGCTCCTAAGCTCATCCACGCTACCAGCCAGAGTCGCCCCCCACCTTTTAGCAGCCTCTTCAAAGAGAGTGCTGGTGCCGTAGATGCCGGGATTGTTGGGAGCTGTGGCCAGGTATGACTGGATGAAGCCAGCGATTTCAGCCTGAGATGCAATCCCAAGTAGAATTGATAACAGTAGTAGCATGTAAGCCAAGAGAATCTTCCACTTCAACCCCTCACCAGCCTCCACACTCTTCGAACCAGGTCCTCACCGGGCTCCCTCATCCCAAACACTCCCTTGTAATAAGCCTGGGCAACCTCTCTAGCAGAAGCGACTCCATGTCTGGCGGCTTCCGCAGCTATCTCCATAGC
>WANT01000008.1 GCA_015521685.1 Aeropyrum sp. | reverse complement strand
GGGCTTGATAATAATGCCATAGAGCCGCCGCCGGGATTCGAACCCGGGGCCTCCGCCTTACCAGGGCGGCGCTCTGCCAGCTGAGCTACGGCGGCGCTCCTTTGGTTGTGTTTGTGCTTCTGGGGTTTTTAGTGTTAGTCTTGGATTTCTACTGTTGCCATGTAGCCGCTCCTCTCCACGTCCCATCCTTGTATTTCCGCTTTTGCCTTCAGGCCTGCGGCTTTGAATGCGTTCTCTATCTCCTCTTTCAGGCTGAAGTCTAGACTGCAGGCGCAGTTCTGCCTTATGAGGAGTTTTACCGTGTTGCCCTTGATCGATTCTACAACCATCTCAAGGTCTCCCATCATCCAATTGTTGAAGGTGTCGACTGCCTTCTGGAGGCTCTTCATGAGGGCCGCGAGGTCTTGCCCTCCCTCGGGCAAGGCTTGATTCCACCTCTTAACGTGAATACAGGCTAGGAGAGTGGTTTGGGTGGTCTTAGCTCCAAGGGATGTATCTCCAGCAGGCTACTCTCCTGTCCGGCTCTCCTTCCATCGGCTGCTCTAGTGGGGGCTCTTTAACGGGGCACATGTCCTTGAGCCTGTTGTGGTCTTGGTCGAACTCAACGCATCTAGGGTGGAATCTGCAGCCCGAGGGTATGGCTGCAGCACTCGGCACCTCTCCCTTAATAGGAACCTCCCTTAGCCTTGTCCTGTTGGTTGGATCTGGCTCTGGTATTGCTGCCACTAGCGCCTTGGTGTAGGGGTGTATTGGCCTCTCTATTATCGCCCTCGCATCCCCCAATTCGACAATTTTCCCTAGGTACATGACTGCTATCCTGTCGCAGATGTACCTAGCCACCGCTAGGTCGTGGGTTATGAATATGAGGCTCGTTCCAGTCCTCTCCTTGAAGCTCAACAGCAGCTCGAGGATCTCAGCCCTTATGGATACGTCGAGCATCGAGACCGGCTCGTCGGCCACAACCAGGCTTGGGTTCAATATGAACGCCCTCGCAATAGCAACCCTCTGCCTCTGGCCCCCGCTCAGCTGGTGGGGGTAGCGGTCCATGAAGTCGCTTGCAGGCGTTAGCTTGACTGACTCCAGCATTTTCGCAACCATCTCCTCCCTCTCCTGCCTGCTGCCTATCCCGTGGATTATGAGGGGGTCCTCGAGTATACGCCTTATGGTGAACCTCGGATTGAGGCTTCCGTAGGGGTCCTGGTATACTATCTGGAGCTCCCTCCTGAGGGGTTTGAACTTCCTCCTAGGGATTCTGAAGAGGTCGACAAAGCCGTCGCCCTCGAGACTTATGCCCTTCCTCTCGAGCTCCTCAACCAGCTCGCTCTTCGGCTTGAACAGGGCCGTTCCTCCAGTAGGCTCTACGAGCCTGAGTATGGCCTTCCCAGTCGTAGTCTTCCCACAACCACTCTCCCCTACAAGGCAGAATACCTCCCCCCTCTTGACGTTGAAGGTGATTCCGTCGACTGCCTTGACGTAGCGCTGAGGCCTTAGGGTGACTAGCTCCGTTATAGTCCTCCTGAGGGGGAACCAGACCCTGAGGTCCTCAACCCTGAGGACGTCTCCCCCGAGGACCTCAGCCCCGAGGGCCGCTCTAGAGGCTACTGAGGCCATCACCCTTCACCCTCGTTAAGCCAGCATGCTGACAAGTGGTTCTCCCCTACCCTGAAGAGGGGAGGCTCCTCTCGGGCGCACCTGTCGAAGGCTTTGGGGCAGCGTGGGTGAAAACGGCATCCTGTGGGAGGGTTTCTTAGGTCTGGTGGTGTTCCTGGTATGTATGCCAGCCTGTCTATAGGGCCCCTCAGCCGCGGTATAGCTCTCAGCAGTGCTTGGGTGTAGGGGTGTTTCGGCTGGCTGAAGACCCTATCGCTCGGCCCGTACTCTGCAATCTTCCCTCCATACATTATCATGACCGTCTCAGCCAGCTCCGCTATGACGGATAGGTCGTGGGTGATTAGTATGATGGACAGGTTCTTCTCCCAGGCTAGCTTCTTCAGTAGGTTGAGTATCTGTGCCTGCACTACAACGTCTAGGGCTGTTGTGGGCTCGTCAGCTATGACTATGTCTGGCTCTAGGGATAGGGCCATGGCTATCACAACCCTTTGCTTCTGACCCCCGCTCAGCTCGTGGGGGTACCTGTCTGCTATGCTCCTGTGGAGCCCGACGCTCTCCAAGAGCTCGTATATCCTAGCCCGGGCGTCGCTCCTAGACATCCTGCCGTGGATTGTGAGGACCTCCTCGATCTGCCTCCCAACTGTGTAGACTGGTGTGAGGACGTTCATAGCCCCCTGGAACACCATGCTGACCTTCTTCCACCTCACCCTCTTCCTGAGCTCCGCCTCCCCCATCTTAGTGAGATCCATACCATCTATCATAATAGAGCCTCCGACGATCCTCCCGGGCGGGGGCACTAGGCCTAGGATGCTCCACGCTAGGGTGCTCTTCCCGCTACCGCTCTCCCCTGCTATCCCCAGAATCTCCCCTTTCCTCAGGCTGAAGGACACGCCGTCGACGGCCCTAACTATACCTCTTAGGGTGTAGAAGTACGTCTTGAGGTCCTCCACCTCTAGAAGCTTACCTGAGAGCATTACAGCGCTACCTCCTCAGCCTCGGGTTGAGTATGGCGTCCAAGGCGTTGCCTATGAACACGAAGGTCATCCCCACAACAGCTATTGCGAGGCCAGGGGGTATAACCCACCACCAGTAGCCGTTGAGGGCTGCGTTTGCGTTCTGGGCCTCGAAGAGTATCTTACCCCACGTCACCAGATCCGGGTCCCCAAGGTTGAGGAAGCTTAGGGAAGCCTCAGCTATAACCGCTCCTGGCACGCTGAGGGCCATGCTCGCGAACATGTAGGGGAGGACCTGCGGGGCTATGTAGAGTAGGACTATCCTCGCAGTCCCAGCCCCGCTAGCTATAGCAGCCTCCACGTAGGGCTCGCTCTTAATCTGGAATGCCATGCTGCGCGTCACGAACGCTATCCCGGGCCAGCTGAATATCACTATCAGGAATATTATGACCCATATGTTACCTCCTATTATGGCCGCGAACAGTATCAGCAGGGGGAGTGCAGGGAGGCTGTAGACTATCTGGGCGAACCTCAGGAGAACCTCGTCGGCTAGACCCCCTAGATATCCCGAGACTATGCCGTAGAGGCTTCCGAACACCACGGTTATAGCGCTTGTTAGGAGGCCGACTATCAGAGCCCATCTAGTACCATATATTAGTGCCTGGAAGAGGTCCCTTCCCTGGTCGTCTGTCCCGAGGTAGCCGAAGCACGAGCCCTTAACCACGAGCTTGACAGGCTCCACCTCCATGTCAACGTCCTTGGCGACGAAACTTATGACCATCCTGTACTTGCCGGGCACAACATCGTACTCGTTAGTGACTAGAGCGTTTATCGGGTCTGTGGAGAACAGGGCTTTGTAAAGGTTTGTCGCCAGCCTAGCGAAGCCTATCTGGTTTACGTCTACACCCTGCTCCTGGAGGCTAGGCATGACGAACCTCTGGATTATTATCTGGTTGGAAGATATGCTCGACAGGCTGAAAGAGACGTTCGACCCCTTTAGGATCTTTAGGGGCATGCCTGGGAAGACAGAGTCTATCCTAACCCCGGGCTCCTGGAACTGCTGGGGGAGGCCGCCGACTATGGGTAGGGCTGGAGCCTCAGGCTTCTTGACTATAACAAACTCGCTGCCATCCGGCCTCTCGAGGGAGAGCTTCTCTACGTACATGAACCCCTCGTTAACCCTGTAGGACATGAAGGCCACACCATAGACATCCCTAGGCGGGTCGCTACCAGTTATCTCGAACTCCATTATGAGCGTCGTCCTGTAGAGTCCATCTTCGCTAGATGTCTCTACTCTAAAGCTCTGGATGAGCAGGGGAGATGTCTCGGGATCGTCGGCTTTGAGTATTAGCGTTGCTGTGGGGCTTGCACCGCGGAGGTTCTCGAACCAGCATGGAGGCACAGCCTTAGGGTAGTCCTCGAAGTACTGTGTGTTGACGAACCAGTTCCTAATAGCCTCCTCATCCCCGTATAGCTCGAACGATGCTGACATGATGAGTAGGATTACCAGGAGTATTAGGCCTACAATCCCAATGGGGTACCTGAGGTACTCCCTCAGAAACCCCCTGAGGCTTTGGGTGGTTACGCTCATACCCTAACCCCTCTACAACCTAATATTCAATTCTATTCCTTAGCCCCCTACCTTCCTCCTGTCCTCACTCTCGGGTCCAGCAGGCTGTATATGAAGTCGAGGGCTAGTATAGTGAGGATGAAGAACACCGTTAAGACCCATGTGCTGGCCACAAGCACCTTAGCGTCGCTCTGCTGTATAGCGATCCAGTAAACTAGGCCCATCCCGGGCCAGCCGAATACCGCCTCCGTTATGATGGCGCCTCCGAAAGCCCCCACTATGCTTAGGGCTAGGTAGGTTACTATGGGCGGGCTGCTGGTCCTCAGAACGTGACCGTATATCACCCTCCTTTCAGGGAGGCCTCTAGCCCTAGCTGCCATGACGAAGTCCTCTTGGAGAATACCCAGTACTATATTCCTTATCAGGTAGGACGCTCCTCCAAAGCTGACTAGTACTATCGTTGCTATTGGTAGAGTCATGTAGCGGAGCCAGATCTTCACTGTCTCCACTATCCTGTCGGTGAATGGCATGTCAGAGGGTATTTTGCTCAGATCGTAGTAGACGTACTGTGCCTGGGCGGGTAGCAGGTTCATGTAGAATGAGAACACGAGTATCATAATAATTGCGACCCACCAGGTTGGGAAGCTCCAGCTTATCATCCCGAATATCGATAGAACCCTGTCTAGAATACCACCGGGCTTCCTGGCCATCTGGAAACCTAGGATTATGCCTATAGCGAAGGTTATCAGGGTCGCTGTGAGGAATAGTATGGCAGTGTTCTTCATAGCAACCAGAAGTATCTCCCCCACATCGTTAGTGCCCCCAATATACGAGTATTGGGTTGCCCCGAACTCGAACAGCACGTTACTCTTAATCAGCTTGAAGGTCCAGGTGGTAACATCCTGTATGAAGTTGCCAGTGAGGCCATACCTCTCCATCAAGTTCTCATAGAGCTGCCTAGACTTCTCCTCGAGGAGCTCTGGGTTAGCCCTATATTGCTGCTCTAGCTGCCTAAGCATGAGGACATATTCCTCGGCTATACGGCCCCTAAGGTCAGTTACAGTATAAACCGCGAATATCCCAGATATCAGCAGGAGGGCGACAATCAATGTCAATACAGCGTTAAACACCTTGGCAGCGACAAACCTTAGGAATGACACCAGCTTACACCCCTACCCCCAAATCAACTATTCTCATCTATACCCTAATCTATTAGACCCTTACTATACCATATATTTGTATTCTAAATATACACAAGTCACAAAGGCGAGAAAACATCTTGCCATAAATGCAAAGATTAGCCTAAACCGTGGATACAACGGGAAGAAGCAAAAACCATGTAATAATGGGGAAAAACAAGTTTATTGTATAGGTTAAAATAGTTTGGATATCTTTATCTTGCTGTATAGTTAGGCTGTGGGCTAGCCTTGCCTCCTCATGTAGAAGTAGGCGGCCGCTGCTAGTATAATCAGAATCACTATAACAGCGAGCACAGTAGTGCTAATGCCCTCACTGACTGTTACGGTAACGGTGTCAGTCTCTACCTCAGTCTCTGTGACGGTCTCGGTAACAGTCCTCTCCACAGTCTCAGTCTCCTTAACTGTCTGGGTTATGACTACAGTCTGCACTTCAGTCTCCATTGGGGTGGTCTCAGTCTCTGTCGGAGTGGTCTCCTCCGGGGTGGTCTCAGTTGGGGTTGTCTCAGTCTCCGTTGGTGTTGTTTCGACTGGTGTTGTTTCTACTGTGCCGTATACGTTGTTCTTAGTTATCTCGATTAGCTCCGGCGGCACGAAGCCCTTGCCTAGCGGGTAGTCCTCGAAGAAGGAGAGCTCCATAACGTTGGCGTTGGGGTCATAGCTCTCCACCACGTACGGGCCGTTGAAGACCACAGCATGGCCCTTCTCGTTGATGAAGTCAGCGTATGCCTGGAGCCTGGCGTCCATCTCTGCGGCAGTAATTATCTCCATGCCGGCGGCCTCGTTCAGGCCGGCCACGTACTTGAAGGCAGCCTCGCTGCCGACTAGCTCGGTGGCCATCTGGGCTATCAGGTCAGGGTGCTTCAGTAGGTCTACAGCTATCTCTCCTGTCGCCTCCCTATCGGTCCATCCATAGTTGGTACCTCCTGGGTCCTCTACTACTGCCTTCTCTAGGGCTACTAGCATGTGTATTGGCGTCCATACCCACATGTCGATCGAGCTGGCTATGAGGGCTGGGTCGACGTCCTGATAGCTCGTGTAGACTACTATAGTGTCCTCGTCCACTACCTCTATACCTAGTATTAGGTCTAGGGTGCCGGTGACTGCGCTGTCAATCTCAGAGTCGTAGAACGGATCGGCTTCGCCAGTCACCTGACTGTCGTCGAAGGCCCACTCGTAGTAGAATGCCAGCACTCCTAGTATATCGGCCAGCGTCATGTCAGTGCCGTCGTGCCACTTGCCTAGCACGAAGTTGAATGTCACCTTGGCGGAGGCCTTAGCCCCGTCGGCCACAACGTACTTGACGCCTGGGATGTAGTCCTTGCCCTGGGCCTTAGCCTCGCCCACAGTAATCCACATGTTGTCTACTGGGTCGTAGACTATGGCGCTGTCTGGCACGTCTATGGCCTCGGGGTTGACCTCTACATCCCAGGTCTCCCTAATGGGTACGGGTAGGCCCGTCACTGGGTGGGCGTACATTCCGAAGTCTGCCACCTGGTATCTTATCACCTCGCTGTAGATGTCGGTGAATCCTAGCACCGGGTTCCATGGGCTCAGGAATAGTGCTCCAGCAGCGCTGTACTCTAGGATCGTTAGCGTTCCATCAGTGGTCCTAGCAGTCCTAACGCCCCACATGCTCCATAGGCCTGTTGTGGTTCCGAATACTAGGCCTGTTACCTTGTTCTTGTTGACTGCGAAGAACTCTAGGTTCTCTGTCAGGAATACTCTGGGCACCTCCTCTAGACCCATCCTTGTTAGCTCTCTAATGTCCTCCCTTAGCTGGTCGACCTGGTCAGGCGTGTAGTTGCCGAACCATAGCTGGTATCCGAGCTCGTACATGTCCTTGTTGAACCAGAACCACCAGTCTGTTACTCTGTGGTTGGGTCCGTAGCCCCTCAGTGGGGCGTAGAAGAAGGATACGTTGTACCTAGCCCAGTAGATTGGGGAGTCGGTTACGCTGACCCATCCCTCTGTGTAGAGGTGCCATATCCTACCTCCAATCGTGTCGCTGGTCTGTATCGGGTTGATACCGTAGACTAGCGGTGTGACTATGGTTCTCGTCCTCTCAATCCTGTTGACCTTGATCCAGAGGTAGCTCTCTATCCAGTTGGCTATCTGCCTGCCGCTGTCTAGCCTCTCGTCCTCTACTCTAATGAGGAAGTTAACCTCAACCTGCACCTCAGTGCCGTCAGGGTAGACGAAGTATAGCCACTTGCCTCCGGGGGCTAGGGGGTCATCCTTGAACACTAGCTGGTAGCCGTACTCTGAGTAGATTGCGTTGAGCTCGTTGACTGCCTCCTCCATGAGCTGCTGGCCAGTAGCCACGTCAGCAACGCTAGTGACGCCCAGCTCCTCAGGTATGTCGGCGACCCACTCGTAGGCGGCGTGGCTGCTCCTTATTGCTGTTAGCATCGGGTTGGCGCTACCCTGGTATATGCCGTTCACGAGGAAGCTCCTGTCGACTATGAGCTGGAGGGCCTGCCTGATCTTCTTAACTCCGAAGGGGTTGAAGACTATGTTTCTGTCGTTGACATCGACCTCATTAATGTCAACCCAGTTGCTGCCGAAGGCCTCCTGCGCGTTGAGGTAGACCAGACCAGGTATCTGAGCGCCCTGTATGGTCGTGTACGCTCCGGGCCCAGCAACATCAACAACTATCTCTCCATCCTTCGTAGAGTCGTAGATGTTGCTCGCTAGGTTGATTGCTAGAGCGGTGTAGGTGGAGCTGCTGGGTATGAGGTCGATGTTCTCTAGTATGTCGCTGGGCACATCAAGATAGTTCTTTAGGGGCTGGCTCCAGAGGAATATGTCAGCCCTGCCGCTACCAACCTCAACTATACCAGCTGTGACGTCTGTTACCGTCTTGAATACGATGGTCTCGACTGGCTGGCCGGGCTGGGCATAAGCTGTGATGAAGGGTATTGATGGGAGGATGAATATTGCGATCATTATGGCGGCTATTATAACCCTGCCTAGCTTGACCCTTCTCATCTTGCAATCCACCCACTAATGTGGTCATTATAGTAGGCTCTTGTGTAACAGGCTTTAAACTTCAAGACCATATCTAGTATAGATTGATATCCAAGATAGGATTCGGCTATTTAGCTATCCCCAGGCCAAACTACTAGTGGTGGCACTCCGATTGGAGCACAGCATATGCCTCAGAATGTCCATCGACCCCTCCACTCCAATATCATCAGTCCTCGAAGCCTTGGGGGAGAAGCCGAAAGTGATAGTGGTGCCAAGCGAGACCCCCATAAGCCTAGCCCTAGAAGAGTGTATGAGGGAGTCCTGCGAGTTCATCAAGGTAGAGGGAGAGAATGAATTCGTAGCTCCATCACACGAACTAGTCAAGAGGGTGAGGACTGAAGGCAAAAAGCCTATCTCAACCCTAGCTAATGAGGCCATCCCATCCTTTGACAGCTACACAAGCATACAAGACGTAATAACAACACTCATCCTCCACGGCGGCGACGCCGCCGCCATAACCGAAGACGGCAGAATACTGAGTGTGGTAACACTCAAAACCCTCTCTAAGGTAATAGCTCTAGAGATAGACGTGGAGGAGCTGCGAGGAGCGGACTGAAAGATAACACTAGCTTCAAACCATTGAGGGGCTGACAAGCTGGAGGGGCTCGCAGACCAGAGCTCAACGACGCACTCAGACCCTCTACTTCTCCTTCCACTAATTAGGTTGAGGTCCGCCTGGTTTTAATGCCGGGGGTAGGCTATGGCTAGCCTTGAGGACCTCAACAAGTATCATCATCTAATTGAAGGAGTTCGCGGTCTATCCTACCTCGAGACAGCTAGGAGAATCCTCAGCAATCTTACCGCGCCCTGCATTGAGGGGCCAGAGGGGGATCCCGACTACCTCAAAGCCCTCTATGTCATAGGCGCTAAAAGGGTCCCGATTGGGCGAGGGTGCAGTGCGAGCCTGGAGGAGCTGGGTGTCTTCGAGAACCTCGGCCCTCCCGCAAGCATGGTTTTCGACAACCCCCTAAGCCTATACATACGGCTCAAGCCAACGCCTCTGGTGAGGTCGCGGTATATCCTCCCTGAAGGCTCTAGACTCTGGCTCAAACTGGAGTGGTATAACCCTTACAGCCTGAGCGTGAAGGACAGGCCTGCTTTCGAGATCCTGTCCAGGATAGAGGGAAAGGCAGATGGTGGGGAGGTGGGCGACGCTTCCTCCGCTAATTTCGGGGTTGCACTGTCCTCCATAGCCCTCCTAAAGGGCTTCAAAGCCAGGGTCTACCTTCCTAGGCGTGCTGAGGAGTTCGGCTCCCTCGTACCCAGGCTCATGGGGGCTTGGGTGACCGTCGATCCCAATGCCGAGTCCACAGTTCACCTCATAAGCCGCGTTAGGAGGGAGGCTCGGCAGGCGGGCTTTACACACGTCAACCAGTTCTTCAACGATGCAAATTTCGAGGCTCACATGAGGGGGCTGGCTAGGGAGCTCTTCTACCAGTCTAGGGTTGCCGGCTTGAGGCTAGGCGGTGTTGCGGGAAGTCTGGGTACGAGCGGGCATATGGCGGCCGTCTCATTCTACCTTCAAAGCGCTTATAGAGGTGTGGAGACCGTTCTCGCCCAGCCCGCTGAAGGCGAGAACATCCCTGGGATAAGGAGGGTGGAGACGGGGATGCTATGGATAAACATTCTCGACATAGACCACACGGTCTACGATGTGACTCTAGACGAGGCTATGGAGATGGTTAGGGAGATCGCCTCGCGAGATGGAATACTAATCAACCCCTCGGGGGGAGCTGCTGTGGCCGCCCTGATAAAACACCTCAGGGGCAGGGAGAGCGGAGGCAGAAGACTAGACTATATTGTCATAGTGCCTGATACCGGCTACAAGTACCTGGGGTATGTGAAGAAATATCTCGAGGAGTCGAGTCGGGGAGGTGATTAAAGAGCTCTCCAAGCATCCAAAACCCATGATAAGGCTCTGCCAGACTATCCACCTATTATGGGAGAAGAGATGGGTGTGGACGGTATCATCAGCCTCAAGGATGAGAGGGTTAGGGCTAGGATTGTAGTGCGGGGTGTCGTGCAGGGCGTCTACTTCAGGGCCTCGATGTCTAGAGTAGCCCGCCAGCTAGGGGTTTCGGGCTGGGTCAGGAACTTGCCAGATGGGGCCACAGTTGAGGCTGTAGTTGAGGGGGAGAGTGATTCTGTGGAGAGGCTTGTGTGCTGGGCTTTGAGAGGGCCTCCCGAGGCCAAGGTTTCTCGGCTGGAGGTGGAGTTCGAGCCTTATAGGGGCGAGTTTAGAGGATTTGAGATTAGATACTAGGTGTTCGCCCACCATGATTAAGGTCTTCAACACGCTTGGCAGGAGGATGGAGGTCTTCGAGCCAGATAGCCCGCCGAAAGTAGGTATGTACGTCTGCGGGCCGACGGTATACGACTACACCCATATAGGCCACGCTAGGACCTTCACAGTCTTCGACGCAATTAAAAGGTATCTTAGGCTTAGAGGGTTCGACGTCTTCCACGTCCAGAACATCACAGATATAGATGACAAGATCATCAGGAGGGCGTCTGAGGAAGGCAGATCCTGGAGGGACGTTGTCGAGGAGTACACGAGAGATTACATGGAAGGGTTGGGGAGCCTAGGAATAAGGATAGACCACCACCCTAGGGTTACAGACCACATAAGGGAGATTATAGAGTTCGTGCAAGGCCTGATAGAAAAGGGCTATGCCTATGTTGCAGAGAGTGGGAGCGTATACTTCGAGGTGGACAAATACCCCGACTATGGGAGGCTCAGCGGTAGGATAGGGCGGGACGCGTGGAGGCAGGAGGAAGAGCTGGTACATGAGAAGAGGAAGCCCTACGACTTCGCACTCTGGAAGGCTGCAAAGCCCGGTGAGCCGAGCTGGGATAGTCCCTGGGGCAAAGGCAGGCCGGGATGGCACATCGAGTGCAGCGTGATGAGCAGCCGGTATCTAGGCAGGAGAATAGACATTCACGGAGGAGGAGTAGACCTGGTCTTCCCACACCACGAGAACGAGAGGGCTCAGAGCGAGTCCCTCTTCGGGGAAAGATGGGTGAAGTACTGGCTCCACTCTAGCTACCTAACAATTAAGGGGGAGAAGATGAGCAAGAGTCTAGGCAACATCATACCCCTCAGGGAAGCCTTGAAGGAGTGGAATCCTGGAGCCCTCAGATTGTGGCTACTGAGCTCCCACTACAGGAGCAACCTCGACTACAGCGACGAGGCGCTTGCCCAGTACACCAGGCTTCTGGAAAGGCTTAGGAGTGTAGCAGACTCGATAGGTAGGAGGCTCGAGAGGGCGGAGCCTAAGGGCTACCTCACTGATAGCGAGATTGAGGTCCTCAGGTCAATAGACGGAGTTCTAGCCCAGTGGCACTCAAGCTTGTCTAGCGATTTCAACTTCGGCAGGGCTATGAGCAGCGTTTGGGAGTTCACCACTATCTACTTCCGCGACGTGGAGCAGACCGAGAGCTATACTCTACTCTGGAGGTCCTGGAGAGCGCTCCTCTCATTCAACACAGTCTACGGATTCGCCGACAACATTTTCGAGTCCCGCCAGCCCGAGAAGAGCCTCGAGGACTCGCTGGTCGAAGCACTAGTGGAAGTCCGATCAGAGTTGCGAAAGAGGAGAATGTACGATCTGGCTGATAGCATAAGGTCGAGGCTCGCGAGCCTAGGCATAATCCTTACTGATAGAGGCGAGAGGACCGAGTGGAGGAGGAAGGCCTAGAGCATGAGTGGCAGCATCTTCGATAAGCTAGATCTAGAGAGGTTCTCCAGGCAAATAGGCCTTCTAGGGGCCTCAGGACAGCTGAAGCTAGCTTCATCAACAGTAGCTGTAGTAGGTCTGGGCGGCCTGGGGAGCTTGGCAGCAGCCTACCTCGCCGCCGCTGGCGTGGGAAGGCTAATACTAGTAGATGGTGATAAAGTTGAGACTAGCAACCTACACAGGCAAGTGTTGTATAGGACCGACGACGTGGGGAAGTACAAGGCTGTAGTAGCCGCAGAACGCCTCCAAGCAATAAATCCTGGGGTGGATGTAGAGCCGGTTCCAGAGGTTCTAGACGTGAACCTAGCACTCGAGATCGTACGCGAGGCCGACGTCCTCGTAGACGGGCTAGACAACTGGAAGGGCAGGCTCGCCTTAGACGCCGCGGCGTGGAGCCTAGGGAAGACTCTAGTCCACGGTGCGGCGGAAAGGCTCTACGGCCAAGTCACAACGATCCGCAGAGGAGAGTCATCCTGCCTTGCATGCCTCTCGCCAACCAACGTTGATGCAGCGGGATGCACCACAATCCTAGGCCCAACTGTTGGTGTCGTCGCCTCGCTCCAGGTCCTCGAGACGCTCAAAGTCCTAGCAAACCTAGGTGAGCCCCTCTACAACAAACTATTAATCGTAGACCTAGGCAGGACTGCTATCGAAATACTGCCAGTAAAGCCCCCGAGCTGCGACATCTGCCTAGGAAGGCTTAGGAATGCCGACTGGATAAAGCCGTTCTACCGGGGCTCACAATTATAGCCTTCCAAGAAATCCTTAGAGGATTAAGGAGGGCCCGTAGCTCAGCCAGGACAGAGCGCCGGCCTTCTAAGCGCTGGGCGCGCTGGATGTCCTGCGCGGGGACAGCCGGCGGTCCCGGGTTCAAATCCCGGCGGGCCCGCCAAACTCCTCGCTCTCGCAATATGTTAATAGCCAGCCCTATCTTCTTACTCTGATACGGTTTGAGGAGCTGTGAAGAAGAATATCAAGGCTGCAGGGCTAGTAGGACTAGCTCTATCGGCCATTTTCGCAGCTGCCAGCATTACGATAGCCTCGCCTGGGCAAGGGCCTTTAACGCACGATCTTCTTGGTGTGGTCGGGCTCGCCGCCACAATTATAGTGGGTATCGTGCTATACCCCCTCTATCTTAGGCTCTCGGACGGCTCTCTAGGTGGAGTTGTCGAGGCTATACTGGCGCAGGTCCTGGTCGTCCTAGTCCTGTGGCCATCTATCTACTCTCTCCTACTCAGGCTTGCGGGGTAAACTACCATCCCTCCACATCGAGACTCAGTAGATTATTTATTGCCTCTAGAGGGACCCCCCCGAATATTGAGGTGGGTCCACCTTGTCAAACTCGAGGAGGATTGTCGTTGAGGAATACCCATACCCTGGGGTCGGCGAGCTGCAGGTGGAGCTAGTTGAGAGGAAGGGGCTCGGCCATCCTGACACTATTTGCGATGCAGTGGCAGAATCCGTCAGCAGGGAGCTCAGCAAGTACTATATCAAGGAGTTCGGGAGGGTCCTCCACCACAATGTTGATAAGGTCCTGCTCGTCGGGGGGCAGGCTTCTCCCAGGCTCGGAGGCGGTGAGGTCCTCCAGCCCATATACATCCTCGTCTCCGGTAGGGTGACCACCGAGGTTAGGTCCAGAGACGGAATCCACCAGGTTCCTGTCGGGCCCATCATCCTCGAGTCGGTTAGAGAGTTCATCAAGAGTAACTTCAGATTCCTGGATCCAGACCTGCATGTTATTACTGATTATAGGATTGGCAAGGGTAGTGTTGACCTAGTCGGCATTTTCGAGACTAGTGGAGAAGCCCCCCTGGCCAACGATACTAGCATCGGCTCGGGTTACGCGCCGCTATCCACCCTAGAGAGGCTTGTCTTAGAGGCTGAGAGGAGGCTCAACAGCTCCGAAGTCAAGTCAAGGGTGCCCGAGATAGGTGAGGATATCAAGGTAATGGGTGTTAGAGACGGGAGGAGGATAAACCTGACGATTGCTATGGCTGTTGTCAGCAGTCTGGTTAAAAGTAAGGATGACTACCTAGCTGTGAAGGATGAGGCCTCAAACCTGGTCAAGGACCTAGCGGCGAAAATAGCGCCAGACTACGATATAACCGTGAACATAAACACAGGTGACATACCAGAGAAGGATATACTATACCTAACCGTGACAGGCACGAGCGCCGAGCACGGCGATGATGGAGCTACGGGCAGAGGAAACCGTGTCAACGGGCTGATAACCCCTCTAAGACCTATGAGTATGGAGGCAGCGGCAGGCAAGAATCCGGTAAACCATGTTGGCAAGATCTACAACGTTGTGGCCAACGATATTGCGAGGAGGATACATGAAGAGGTTAAACAAGTTGAGGAGGTCTATGTAAAGCTGGTTAGCCAGATAGGGAAGCCCATAGACAGTCCTCTCATCGCCGACATAAAGGTGAAGACCGAGGGCAACGCGCCGCTGACGGCAGACGCTAAGAGCACAATATCCGAGATCACGGATAGCATCCTCGCCAACATAACTAAGTACACCGAGAAATTCGTCAGAGGAGAGCTTCTAGTCTATTAGGGCTACGTCCTAGTGCTACTAAGACCCTTCTTTCAAACCGCTCCTCCTAGACAATCTATACTCCTCAACTATCCTCTCAATCCTAATCCTGGACATTCTGGCTCTCCGCACCTCCTCCTTAAACTCCTCCACAAGCTTTAGAACATTCCTCGACACTAGAGTGTAGCCCGCTACCCTCATCACGCCAGCCTCGCTGGGCGAAAACACTGGAACTCCTCTACTCTTTATAGCGTTAGCGGGGGGAGAGTCGGGGTACTCTGCTATAACAGCCTCAACACCAGAACTAGCCAGCTCCTCCACAGCATCCCAAGTGAATGTGTCTAGCCTCTTAAGCTCCAGAATTAGAGGTGCTTCTCTATCCTTCGCCGTAGAAAGCGCCTCTCTCACAGCTTTTACCGTTAACCTCTCCAGCGGTATGGCTACCATGTACCTCCCGGAGCCCACCAAGCTTAGGGCTCTTCTAAGATCCTCCTCCCTCTTACGCGCCTCCTCAACCTCTCTACCGAGCCGTCTAACCGTCTCCTCGAGAGTAGAGACCCTCTGCCTCCAAACCGCTAGCTCTTTCTCCTTGTAAAGCCTCTCCCTAGCCCTCATCCTCTCGCTCTCTAGAGCGGAGTTTAACCTTCTCAGCTTAGACTCGAGAACGCCGAGCTCTCTCCTCAAGCTGGCGTTCTCGATTTTCAACGCCTCTATCTGCGATTGCAGCTCGTCGATCTCCCTGTATAAACCGCCGTCGCCCCCCCTAGAAACAGCTTCCGTAGGGCCCGACTCCTTCTCACTACTTTCACGGGCTCCTAGCTTTTCTTCAATAATCTTCTCGATAGCCTCGGCTAGGCTTGCTCCCTTAACAACTTCCATTTTAACTTTCTCCGCCTCAATGTTGAAGTCGATCCTCTCGAGAGCCTTCTCAATCGAGTTTAGCTTAGCTTTTAGGCTCTGGTAGGCCTTGTATGCGGCTGCCGCCGCGTCTCTAACATGGTTATCCCCCACATCATCGCCTAGAACCTTCCTTGCTAGCATCCTCTTCTCAGCTGTCGTAAGGTCAACCGGCGGTGTGTAGAGCGTTGCTCCCCATTGGGCTGCGAGCTTCTTCGCCGTCTCTGGAGGGTTGGATACGTCTACGGCTACAATGATTGGCTTGCCCAGCTTGTAGACGGCCTCCGTTATCTTACTCCTGTCTAGGTTTTTACCGCTCTCGGCATAAACAAGCCTGCCTGAGATGTCTAAGACCACTACACCAGTCGTTATCCCGGGGTCTAGGCCCACAATCAGAGGCCTACCTCTAGCCTCGCCACCCTCCGCGAGTAGAGTTACCCTAGTCCTGTAGGAAGGCGTAACCCTCACAACATAGTCAGGGTGGGACTCCGGCTTCACTACACCATATAGCTTGTCCCTTGAGGCATAGACCGTGAAGGTTGCCGACTCTATGCCTCCCTCGCTCTTCCTATACCTAATGTCGTAGTCCAAGCCAGCCCTGTCTAGAGCCTCCCTTATCCTGTTGACAGCTGAGGCTATAGCGGCCCTAACACGCCTCTGATACCTCTGCTGACTCCAACCACCTGACTTGCCGCCCCTACCTCTAGACACAGAGATTATAGTCTTCTCCTCGAGAGCACTTACTACTGTGCCAGCACCCTTCAGCGCCAGCTGGGCTATGATGAATGCTGTCGCCGTGGGGCTGGGCTTACCTTCGACCTTAAGCCCATATCTCTCTGCAACCTCGCGAAGAGTCATAGCGTGGCCTGACTCTAGCGTTACCTGGACGAACCTGACCCTAGGTGGAAATAGAGATATAATCCTGATTATGTCGCCTTCACTCCTTCCAAGCTCGAAGATATTGTCCACAGCTACAATATCCAGCTGTTGGGTCCACGCTAGCCTTATGATCCTAGCCAGCGGCGCGGCGTCCAGCTTCTTAACTAGCCTGCCCTCAGGGCTTAGCACTACAGCAGCGTACCTCGCTGAGACAGCCCCAGGAGCTCCGTAGGCGATATCGACACCCATCACATAGCCAGCTATCATCCCACCCCTGGATCATAGTTGCGGGGGAGCCTCGGTCTCGCCCCTAACGTATTTAAGGGCATCTTCCAAGTTTATCTCCACTCCAACCCTCCTCCCAATAAACCTGACTATATAATAGACGTCTCGCCTGAGTAGCTCATCAGCATGCGGCTCATCTTTATAGACGTATTGTGGCCAGTCTATGATGAAAGCGTGGCCTTCATTATCCGAGAATATAACGTTGTACTCGCTGAGATCCCCATGAACAATGCCAACCCTAGTATAGGCGATTCTGATCGTGTCAAGGACGTCACTGAGGATAGTGGTTGCCGTATTTCTATCTAGAGCCTTCACATCTGAGAGCTCTACGCCAGCTACATACTTCTGAACCAGCGCATGCCTAGTTAGTGCTATCGGGGCTGGTACTAGCGCCCCCTCCTCTTCGAGCTTTACCAACACCTTGAACTCTCTCTGAGCGAAGGCCTTTGCCAAGTCCATCCAAGACGTCACGTTGATAGATAAGGCGTAGCTCCTGTGCCTGCGCACCTTCTTAAAGCTCTCCCTGCCAGCCCTGTGGAACTTCACGGTCACTTTAGAACCTGTAGGGGTTAATGCTAAGTAGACGTCCCCCTCCTTACCCAGCCCGACTTTGTCCCCGAGGACCTCGATAATACCCCGCTTAACAAAGTTGTGTATTGCCAGGATGTCGAGGCCGGAGTAGGTTAGAGTGTAGCCAGTCAGGGATCCTACCCGCCTTTTAACAAGTTTCATGGTAGATAGCTTCCTAATCGACCTGGAGAATCTCCCGGGCGGTAGCCTAGCATATCTTTCGACCAGCTCTACGGGCACGTACAGATGCCTCCCCATACCCCTCTCTACAGCCTGCAGCAGCCTGATGTCATCGCTATCCAGGCTCGAGTAAATCCGCCATAGATTGTGTGGCAATATAGCGCTCCCACAAGATTGAATACCGGGTTTTGCGAGTGTTTAATGATAAGCTATTCGGTATCCTTCTACGTTACGGGGTAACGTGTTAGGCGTACATATTACAGGTAAAGCTAACGCTTAAATTATTATAAATGTTTAAATATTGTTCAGGGTTATACCTAGGGGAACAAAGGTGGGCTCAGAAGTTAAAAGATTCTTAGCCAAGGAGGAGGGGATTGTAGAGGAGGATCGCGTACTATATGTTAAGGGGTATAGACACCTATCCAAGATAGCCCAGGCTCTAGCCAGCGATACTAGGACCATGATAATACAGATTCTAGCCAGCGGGCCGAAAACCCTAGATGAGCTATCAGAAATGCTGGGTCAGAGCAAAGCTAACATCAGCAGCCAGATAAGGAAGCTCGAGGAGATAGGTATAGTTGTCCCCAAATACCAGCCAGGAGAGAGGGGTATTAAGAAGACTGTAGAGCTACGGATTAAGTCTATTAATCTCATACTCTCCGACGAGTAGGCTACACTCCAGCCAGCGACCTTATAAAACCGCTGAACACTGGTGCTGGTGAGAGTGGTCTGCTCTTGAACTCTGGGTGGAACTGGGTCGCTAGGAAGAAGGGATGCTCCCTCTTGGGTAGCTCTATAGCCTCAACTAGCCCCTCCTCGCTCCATCCACTTACCACTATACCAGCATCTTGAAGCTTATCTAGATAGCTTAGATTTACCTCATACCTGTGGCGGTGTCTCTCTAGCACCAACTCTTTCTCGTAAAGGCTCCACAGGGTGGTTCCCTTCACTAGTTTGACTGGCCTGGCGCCCAGCCTCATAGTCCCGCCCATCCTATCTATCTTCTTCTGCTCTGGAAGGAGGTCTATAACGGGATGGGGGGTTTCGGGGTCCACCTCCGTGGTGTGGGCTGACTTCAATCCTAGAACGTTCCTAGCATACTCTACGACGGCGAGCTGCATCCCGAAGCATATACCCAACAGTGGCTTCCCGCCTTCTCTGAACCTCCTGATGACTTCTATTTTCCCCTCAACACCCCTGACTCCAAACCCAGGTAGTATGATGGCGCCGTCTGCGCTGTCAAACACCTCCCCAGCCTCTAGCTTACCCTGCTCTATATCAGTGCTCTCTGCCCACACGAACTCCGGCCTGACCCCATAGTAGGGTGAAGTGTGTTTTACAGCCTCTACAATACTCAAATAACTATCCCTCAGCTTAGTGTACTTACCAACCATAGCTATCCTCACCTTCCTCGACGCCGATTCGTAGAGCCCAACAAACTGCTCCCAGCTTGAGAGGTCGGGCTTCGTAGACCGGCCGAAAAGCCTGCTCTCAACAAGCCTCGCTAGACCCTGTTCCTCGAGCAGTAGGGGGAGCCTGTAGATGTTGTCTATATCGTAACTGTTGAACACGTTGTTCCTTGGGAGCGTGGCGTGAAGGGCAATCTTTCCAATGGCCTCGCCGTCAAGCGGGTGGTGGCTGCGGACTACCACGGCGTCTGGCTGAACACCTATCCTGCGGAGCTCGTATAGGCTGTGCTGTACCGGCTTTGTTTTTTGCTCACCAGTCGTCGGTAGATATGGGCTCAGCGCAACGTGGATGAAAAAGGTGTTGCCGAAACCAGCCTCAAGCCTCATCTGCCGCACGGCTTCTAGGAATGGAAGGCCCTCTATATCGCCTACGGTCCCGCCAATCTCCACTATGGTAACGTCTGCGTGAGAATCCTCCGCTACCTCAGTTATTCTACGTTTTATCTCGTCAGTGACGTGGGGGATGACCTGGACCGTTTGGCCTAGGTAGTCGCCCTTCCTCTCCCTCTCTATTACCGAGAAGTATATCTGGCCGGTCGTGATGTTGTTCTTCTTACTCAGATTCTTGCCTAGAAACCTCTCGTAATGCCCTATATCCAGGTCTGTCTCCCCGCCGTCCTCGGTTACGAAGACCTCGCCATGCATATATGGATTCATTGTACCAGCATCAACATTTATGTAAGGGTCTATCTTGATGGCTTGAACATTATACCCCCTGCTAGATAGCAGTAGGGCGAGGCTAGCCGTTGTCAGCCCCTTACCCACGCTGGAGAGAACTCCTCCAGTGATGAAAACGTATTTCCCAGAGCTGGGCATCCGTCGCCTCTTCAAAAATTTACCCTAGCCAAGCCCTATAAGCAAGAAGCCCGCACAACACCAACCCGGCGGCATTGGCAGCAGTGCATTGGGGGGCCTCGGCCAAATGCCTTCAAGTCATCCAAGTCTTAGTCGGGAGTAGTCCTCACTAGCCCCCTATTCGTTTCTCCAGTGGCTTCAACGCCCATATCTCCTCGACTGGTAAGGTTGAGATTGGGTGCTCTGTGTGGGTTGGTGTAGCAGTCTGGAATCCTATGATCTCGTATTCATGGACTTGGATGGAGTTGTGTGGATAGGCGGGCAGCCCATAAAGGAGAATGTGGGTGTCGCATCTAGGCTAGCTTCCGAGGGCAGGCTTGTACTGCTAACTAACAACAGCACTAGGAGCCGTAGAGTCTACTCTAAAATGCTTAGAGATGTAGCCGGTATAAACCTGCCTCCCGAGAGAATAGTGACTAGTGCTTTCAGCGCGGCCAGCTCACTTCTAGACTCGGAAGGGCCTACAGACTCTATTGTTATCGGTGAGGAGGGCCTGGTCGAGGAGATGGTTCTAGCAGGCCACCTAGTCTATAGCGTCAGGGATAGCGTTAGGCCTAGGGCAGTGATTGTCGGTTTAGACAGGAACATCACGTACGACAAGCTAAGAGCAGCGGCCACCCACATCAGCAACGGAGCCCTCTTCATAGCCACAAACCTCGACCACGCTTTACCCACGGGCCATGGGCTAGTCCCCGGAGCTGGCTCAATTATCTCTCTACTATCTCAGGCCTCTGGGCGCGAGCCTGACATGATTGCGGGCAAGCCATCCAAGACCCTAATAACTCTACTTAATTCCTTGTTCAAGCCTAAGAACCCGGTAGTCATAGGTGATAGGCTAGATACTGATGTAGCTCTAGCTGAGGCTTGGGGGGTGGATGCTGTTCTAGTACTGACAGGGTTATATAGGGGTCGTTCCCCTCCCGAGGCTAAGCAATATACGTCTATCAACTTAGAGATCGTGAGAAGCTTGGAGGAGCTATGCAGCTAGCTTTGATGCCTGGTTCACCAAAGCCCATTAGCGGCTGGGAACCACGGAGTATTTTTGAGTCATCTGGCAGTGGCTAAGAGCTGCGCAGTCCTCTCCTGACATCTACGCCAAGCAACTCTCGGAAGGCAGCTGTCTCCGGTGGCAGCCCCCTCACAATGTCCTCGAGGTCCTCCTCCCTCACGCTGCACTTCCTCCAGCCTCTCTCTACATTAAGCCTGTAGTACCTTAACCCGTCGCTTCTAACCACGTGCCATATGACCACAGTCGCAATGCCCAGAGGTATTATTGAGGCGAGGCCTACCACAATCATTCCCAGCAAGTATAGCGGGACTAGTATGGCGAGCAGAAGTCCGTAAGCCTTCATCCTACTCTCAAGCCTCTCTACACTGCGCTCGACCTCCATATCGACGCTACAGGGCCTAGAAGCCTCTTTGACAATAGTAGACACTAGGTCAAGAAGGCTTTCTGCCCTGGGAGATCGTGAGAACCTCCTTGCGTACGCTATTAGCATGGCCAGGCTTGAAGGCCCCCTAATACTTTCCTCGAGAACGGGTTCGACGGGAGTCCTCCTCAACCTCGCCGACTCCTTCTCCGGAAGCCTCCCAACAAGTTCCTCAGAAATCCTCCCGAGTATTCCACAGCAATCTCCCCCCTTCCTAACCCGATAAACAAGCTTCACTATACTCAAAGCAAGATCCTCCCGTGTTGACATCAGCTCTGAAGCGCTTGCCTCTGTTCTCCACTCGCCTATCCCCCACTCTGGGCATCCCACCTTTTTACATAGCAGCCTGTGTAGCCTGCTAGCCTCTAGCCTCCTCCACTCTACTCCTTGCATGCTCGACAGCCTCCAACACCCTCTCTACCACAGCTATATGCATTCCCGGCCTGGGAGATGCGAGGGCTAGGATGAGCCGCCTTCCAGGGACCACTGATACTCGAAAAACCCTCCCAACCTGAGAGAGCGACTGCCATATCCTGGATGCGAGGTCGAGAGCTTCGCCCTCTGGAGTGGAGTATGCCTCAGCTCTAAGCGAGTGTAGCCTAGTCTTAGATAGCTTCTTCCTGACCGGGCTTCTCTTAACATCGTTGGCGACAAGCCGCTTAACGTCGAACCTGGAGGAGTCATAGATGTGTGCCTCCCCCTTCACCCCCAAGGATTCTCTCAACTCCACCGCAACCTCAAGCCTCTCCCTCTTGCGAAACAATGCTATGATTGGTAGATAGAAGAACGCGTAGTACGGGGGAGTAGTGTAAGTTACGTACACTTTTTTCACTGGACCCCTATTAACCCAGTACTCGGCAGTAAAGCCGACTAGATAGCCGTGGAGGTAGTACCGCTGGTCGCGGGGCTTAACAAGAGACTCTAGATCTTTGATGAAATTAGACTGTTGCTTCAGCATTCTCTTCCTGATGACGAAGAACCAGGCGACGCTAGGCATCGACGCTACCACTAGGACTATCAAGGCGCTCAGCAGGGCTTCCTGAGTTATGCTAACCATTAGCCTCGGCACCCTCCGACGCTAGGCAAAACCAGCATAAATCAATATTAGATAGTAGTGGCTGGCATTTGAAAACATTGCCATCAACACCATTCATCCTATAACTCGGATACAACATTAACCAGAGACCTATTGTCTCCATCCCCGATAGCAACCTTTACAATCCTAGACCTACCCGGGATGCGAGACTCGAACTCCTCCTCCGGCATCGCTGCTATCATTAGGGAGTCGTCGTCTCTCCCAGACTTCTCAAGCCTCTTAGCGATAAGGGTTTTGAGCCTAGAGGCAGATTCTCTCACTGAGAGATCCCCCGGGATTAGCACACCGTATATAGAGCTGAACTTGCTCACGGACTCTTCACTGCCAGCCAATACTGTAGGCATGCCCTCCACGTAAGACACGCCTAAAGCCAGCCTTAAAGGCACGTGGTGCACATAGTTTCTCCTGCCATATACCATGAAGGCTCCTCTAGCCAGGTACTCGCCAGCCGGCGGCGTCTTGGATACTTGTGACCCCTTCACCCAGTAAACACTCACCTCTCCCGCTCCCGCCTTCCACGCCCTACTGTAGGCTGCTGCGAGGATCGCGGCATCGTAGATATCTGGCTCAGAGGGCTCCCGGCCCTTAGTCAGGATTACCGTCGCTGGCGCCCCGTGTACATCGGCGTGGAGGAAAATGTCGTTCTCCCCAAGGTATCGCTTGACCACGCTCTCGTTCTGGCTAGCATCCCTTCCGCCTATAACGAGGAACCCTCCCCTAGTGATCGTCCAGTGGTAGCGCTCAAACCAGAATCTCTTCCTCCTCTTAAAGCTCTCCCTAAACTGCCTGAGGCGAGCCCTAGTCACGGCTTCCTCAAGCTTGGATCTAGCATGAGCTAGGGCTTCCCTAGCCCTTCTTGCCTTTGCCTCATACTCCCCCGCCTCTCTGAACAGCCTTAAAACCAGCTTGTCCACCCCTTCCCTAGCGTCAGCTTCGATCCTTGCTCCCCCCACCTCCAAAATCGCCCTTCCTCCCCTAACCTCGACCACAGGTCCTCTTGCTACTCCCTTGCTGGCCCAGCGAAGCGCCTCCTCGACTTCTCCGTACGACGATGCTATTGCCTCGGCAGCTTTTCGCAACACCTCGGCTTTCTTCATATAGTCTTCAGCCAATCTCGCAGCCTCTTCCATGCTCTTCTTAAGCTTCGCGACCTCGCCTGACTCAACGCCCCCAGACTTCTGTGAGCTATTACTGGCGAAGTAGTCGTCTAGAGCCTCGTTGAAGTCACCATACTCCCTGCACTCGAGCCTGAGCCGGGAGAAAGGGTTAGCCTCGCTAACATCACCCCCGCCTCCACCACAGACATATCCCTTCCCACGTAGAGACTCTTCGTAGATAGCAGCCAGAGCCTCTCCCACGCATGACCACTCACCATCGCTCAGCGAGCTGGGATCTAGACCGTAGTCGATTCCGCACCTATCCAAGGCTTCCTCGGCAGCCTCCCCAGGTATCTTAGCCCCCCTAATTAGCCCCCTCACAATATCCGAGCCTCTAGCCGCAAGCTCAGCCAGCTCCTTAGGCTCTAGGGTGAATGGGTTTTCTTTCAGTAGAGGGGGAGGCCTGTATTCCATCTTGGGCTTTATAGCCCTATCCCTGAATTCCTCGTACCTGCTGGCCGCTATGATAGTGTCTTCAGGGGATACCAACACTGTGAGGCCCCTAGGCACTAGCTCTACATAAAGTTTGTGGCCAGTCGAGAAAGACAGCCTGACAAGCCTGTCGAACCCGAGTTGCTCGATGGACTCTATCCTAGATCCCCTAACCCACTTCCTAAGCACTGCAACCAGACCAGTTGGAGTTGCTTCCCTCCTCGCAGAAGGCCTCGACGTTAGATGGAGCCTGACCGCTGGCTCAGCAACAATATATGCCTGCACACCAGGCCCCTTAACCTTCAGTAGAACACCCTCACCTGACTCCAGCCAATATACGTTGTCGAGACGGGACCCGCTTAACTTAGAGGCGAGCATGCCAACCACTACCCTCACGTCGAGGCTATTCATAGCTTTTCTCGCCATCCCCTAACCCCTAGCCCTCTCACATTTCAAATGGCCGTGCTCTGTGATCGCCGCATATAGTAATATTTCCTCTTTTAGCCCGTATGATTTGAGACCTCGACCCGTATTCTTGAGCCACTATCTAAACATGGCGCATCTAGTCTTTCCTGAATTCTATTACAGCACCAGTAAACCAGTCTATGAACAACACTTCATCAAATCCCTGAGATTTGAGTTTGGACTCGGCCTCTGTGAGCAGACGCTTCCACAGGCTCCAATTTATGAATTTGCAGTAGTAGCACCCCGGATCGCTACCAGAGTAGTCTAGGAAGACAGCCACCTTTTTGCCATCCCTAGACACCCTTATCCTTTTGACTATGCCCGAGGAAACTAGGTCTATGTCGTATCCGGGGACTATGACTGTGCTCAGACTTTCCTCGACTTTTTGGGCTAGCCCTACTATACCCCCCTTAGCCTCAGGTACCGGGCTTCCTAGAGCCTCACCTTTATATTCGTCCCGCCTCCCTCCTGGCAAGAAGCTCTTGAATATCCTACCTATTACCAAGCTCCCACTCCAAGAACACTAGTAATGTTGTATAAACCCCCTATTAAGGAATGATCTAGAGGTTCGCTCCTCGAGACTCAGCCCTGGTAGGCTCCTCCCCCTTCTCCTCAGCCCTGTAATACCTCCTGATAACCGTCTTCCTTACCGGAACCATTATTACAACTGCTCTCAGAAGCTCTGGAATCCTAGCTACAAGTGCTCTCGCTATAGACACCGAGGTCTTGAAGGATTTCTCTAAGGTCGCCCGGCCAGAGTACTCAACCCACACCTCGGCCTCAGAAAAAGTTCCATATGATTCTATACGTATTGATCTAGGAGTATAGCCCATCTCGGATAGGACCATCTCGACCTGCCGCCTAACCCGGAGTCTTTCGTCCTGAGGACCTGGGCCAACCAAGTATAGCAGGTTCCTCACTGCGATCCCTCCAAGGGCGTATACTAGGTAAAGGCCGACGACCACAACTAGCACCGTCTCGAAGAGCGTTTGACCAGTCATGTTTGATAGAATTATGGCGACTGCTCCTGCCTCCTCTAACAGTACGTCTAGCTTCAGCTTCTCTGCGACGAAGCGGAGAGAGGCTAGCTTAACCTCTATCCTCTTGAGCTTGGCGAACATGTATTTCTCGAGAATGTAGGAGATAACGCCGCTTATTCCAGGGTAGAGGGCTAGAATCATTGGTGTCGGCTCGCCCCCCTTTCCAAACACAGACTTCAGCATGACACCAACGACTATGGCCACTCCAATCAGCGCAGAGTGCAGAACTACTAGGCTCTCGGCTCTCAGTATTTCAAATCTAGCCTTGTAGTAGACGGTTCTCGACGCCGCAATCTTGAACGCCACAGCTAGGCCGAAGAAGGTTATCGCCTCAACGAACCATACGAAGGCCTCCACAAGCACCACGCTGCTAGGATAGACCAGGAGGTAGGCAGCGATACCCACGACTGACATAACTGCCGAGACAGCCGCAGATATGTATATATACTTCAGTAGGCCCACAGCCCTCAGTATCTTCCTGGCCGACACGCTAGGCGATTGAGGCCTCCTATACCATCTCCTAGCGTCGCTGTTCTTACCTCCAGCCTCGGACATTACCTAGCAACACACCCCGTCAGAGCTCCCATCTTATCCGGAGAAGAAGGTTTCGTGGCTAAAACTATGCAGGAAGGAGGCGGAGCACGCTTGGCAAAATCTTATACCCTCCAACCAACAACCCTAGCCTCCCTCCTTCACAGGCGGTCTCAGAGAAGCTACTAGGACCTGAGGAGAAGGCTGGATGATGAACCATGAGGGGGACTGGGTCTCCACTGTGAGACCTCCTATCCCATGGTGTTGCGTGGTCAGAAGTCACAATGACTGCTGGACGCTCATCAAAACCGTCAAGACCCTCTATAAGGCTAGAGAAGAAATACATATCTATCTCCTCAACTGCCCGCACCTTCCCCTCAATATCCCCGTCATGACCCGGCTCGTCGGGGCCTTTCAGGTGAACGTAGACTAGGTCAAAGTCCTCGAGCGCCTTCAAAGCCTTCTCCGCCTCCTCCCTGTAAAGCTCGGCCTTGGGCCTGCCCTCCACCTCAACGCCTATACTATTCAGACCTACATACCTAGAAATGCCCACCTCAACCACCATCTCGGCAATACTAGCACCTGACAGGCCGAACCTGGACCTGAAGCTCGGAGGAGCGGAGTCCGGGAGTTTCCCCGCGTCTCTGGAGAGAACAGCGTTAGCCTTTAGGAGCCCCCTCCTAGCCCTTTCCAAGTTTACAGGATGCCCATCAAGCATCTCTACAGCCCTCCTAGTAAACTCGTTGAGGAGCATCGCTGCAACCCTAGCTGGCTCCGAGTCCTCTAGGGGCCTGCTCTCAGCTACGTAAGGCTCGAAGTTCTCTAGCGCCACACTATACCTACCTTCCCGCCTATAAGCAGGGTCCGTGTTGGTAATCATGTCGCTTAGATGGTGCTCCCTGTGCCTAAGGAGGAGCACGCCTCTATGGCCTATAGTCGACCTAAACCTCGCCTCACCCCTACCTTCATCCAGCTCCATTCCGTCTAGAGCCTCAGCCAATACCCTGGCCTCACGCGAGGAGAGGCTCCTACCTGCTCTCCTATCGATAATCCTCATCGTGTCTGGATCAACAGTTGCAAAGTTTGCTCTAAGGGCTATGTCACCTTGAGACATGTCTAGGCCCGCTCCGAGAGCCTCCAAAGGCCCCCTGCCAGGATAGTATAGGTCGGGGTTGTATCCTAGAAGGCTGAGAGTAGCATAGTCGCTCTGCGGCGCCACCCCAGGCTTCACAGTATAGACAAGACCGCAGAGAGAGGACCTCGCCAGGCTGTCTAGGTTTGGCTTAAAAGCCTCCTCTAGAGTCTTCCGGGGACTGGTGGGAGAGTCTGGAGCACCGTCCAAAACTACATACACGATCTTAGCCAAGAAGCTTACACCCGCCTCACCCTATAATACCCGGGCGGCCTAATTATGTCGAGGAGCAAACCCCCCGGTGGTGGGCGTTGAAGGCTAGAGTAAAGATCCTGGACAACCAGCTAGTGCTCGTGGAGACAGAGTTGGGGCAGAAATGCGTTGTCCCAAAAAGCGAGCTATGCAGGCTGGCTGAGAGATTCGGCCTAGAGATTGAGGGTTATGACTGCAGCCATACCAAGCGAAGCAACGTTACAAACCTATAAAAGCCCCGAACACTCTAATCATCTCACTACGGCGGGGTAGCCTAGCGGGGTAGGGTAGCCTGGCAGCCCGCGGGGCTCATACAAGCCTCGGGCCGCCTCACCCTAAGATCCTATACCAGTCTAGCTAAGGCCACACACCTAAGTCCAGAATATCAAACTCCATAGCATACTCGCAATAGTAAGAATGGCATTGGGAGATGGATGCATAAGCGAACGTTTACTAGCCAAGCTGCAGTCGATGCCTACGGATGAGGTTGGTGGCGGCTTGGCACGGCACTAAACATATAAGCCTTACAATGATTGTTTCATAGATGGCGGCCCGAGGCTTTGGGACACCCCGAGGTCGGTGGTTCAAATCCACCCCCCGCTACCATAGCGGGGCCCCGCCGCCATGACCCATACCAAACTTTCCAGCATTAACTCCATAATCACCTCGCATCCATGGCTTATACCTCTAGTATGGTTCATATCCCGCAAGGGTTGTAGAGAGTTTACTATTAGCGAGCTGTCTAAAGACCTTGGAGTAAGTGGGAGGCTAGCTAGGAGCCTTGCTTATTATGGGGTTAGAGTAGGGCTCCTGTCGAGAACCCGCGAGAGCTATAGCGCCACTATATGCCCTAGAAATAGCTTAAATATTACAAGGAATGATAGAGTATTTGTCGCTGTTCTTGGAGAGTCGTTCTTCGTGGCTAAGGTTGGTAGGAGGAGGATTAAATGGTTTACTGTACCTAGGTGGGCTGTTGAGGGTGAGGGAGAGGTTAACGTCAGTGGAAAGCTCAGGGCTAGGGCTAGACTAGTTGGAAGAGTTTTAAAAAGTTTGTCTTAGTTCTTCCCCTTTGCCTCTCTTATTAGCTTCCTAAGCACGTACTGCAGGATGCCGCCGTGCTTGTAATACTCTACTTCAACTGGCGTGTCGAGCCTAGCCTTAACCTTAAACTCGATGACCCTTCCACTTTGCTTCCTAGCCCTAACGGTTAGTAGCTTGCCTGGGTGGAGGCCTTCCTCTATACCTAAGATGTCGTACTCCTCGCTGCCGTCCAGCCCTAGGCTTTCCGCATTCTCGCCCTCCATGAATTCTAGTGGGAGAACTCCCATACCAACAAGGTTGCTCCGGTGTATTCTTTCAAAGCTCTCGGCAATGACCGCCTTAACACCCAGCAGTGCTGGGCCCTTAGCCGCCCAATCCCTACTAGAGCCTACGCCGTATTGCTTGCCAGCCAAAACTATGGTGGGAACGCCCAATTCCTTGTACTTCATCGCAGCGTCGTAGACGTGCATCACCTCTCCAGTCGGCCAGAATATAGTCCACCCGCCCTCCCTGTCCGGGACCAGCTTGTTCCTGAACCTCGGGTTGTCGAAGGTACATCTCATCATAACCTCGTGGTTGCCCCTCCTAGAGCCACAGGTGTTAAGCTGCGCTGGCGGCACACCTTTCTCGAGAAGGTACTGACCTGACTTAGAGTCTGGGCTGATCCTGCCTGCAGGGCTTATGTGGTCTGTGCTAGTGCGGTCCGGAGCCCAGACTAGGACTCTCGCGCCTCTAATGTCCCTAGGCGGCTCTGGCTCGAGGGGCATGTTGTCGAAGTATGGAGGCTTCCTTATGTATGTGCTCTGGGGGTCCCACTGAAATAGCTCTGTATTGGGTGCGTCTAGCCTTTCCCAGAAGTCGTCGCCCTTGTCTATATCCTTGTACTTCTCTATGAATAGCTTGGGGTCTAGGGCCTCCTCGACTGCCCTCCTGATGTCGTCCTGAGAGGGCCACAAGTCCCGCAGGTAGACAGGTCTGCCGTTGGGGTCGAAGCCCAGGGGCTCGGAGTCGAAGTCGATATCGACTCTTCCGGCTAGGGCGTAAGCCACAACCAGCGGAGGGCTGGCGAGGAAGTTACCCCTAGCTAGCGGGTGGATCCTTCCTGAGAAGTTTCTGTTACCGCTAAGGACGGTAGCGACCCACAGGTCGTTCTCCCTTATGGCCTGCTCTATCTCAGGCCTTAGGGGGCCGCTGTTGCCTATGCAGACTGTGCAGCCGAAGCCCGTTATGTGGAAGCCCAGAGCCTCGAGGTAGGGAGTGAGGCCTAGCCTGTTCCAGTATTCGGGGACGACCCTGCTGCCGGGAGCATTACTGGTCTTCACCCAGGGCTTGGTCCTCAACCCTTTCTTCACGGCGTTTCTCGCTAGTAGGGCGGCCGCCATCATGACGCTGGGGTTGCTGGTGTTGGTGCAGCTCGTCATGGCCGAGTAGACGACGCTCCCGTCTGATAGGAACACCTCCTCATCGCCGAGCTTTACAGGGACTATCTTGGGAGACCTGCCTTTAGATTCTACATACTCCAGTATGATCTTCCTAACTCTCTCCTTGGCCTCTCTCAGAGGTATCCTGTCCTCAGGGTTGCTTGGGCCGCTGATGCTTGGCTCCACGTCGGCAAGGTCGATCTCCACTACGTCGCTGTACATGGGCTCGGGCTCTTCAAGGCTGTACCAGAGGCCAGCCTCCTTAGCATACCTCTCGACTAGAAGGACTAGCCATTCAGGCCTTCCAGTACCCCTAAGGTACTCTAGTGTGGCTTCGTCGATGGGGAAGTAGCCCATTGTGGCTCCATACTCTGGAGCCATGTTGGCTATAGTAGCTCTGTCTGGTACGCTCAGCTTCTTAACCCCCTCACCGAAGTACTCGACGAACTTGCCCACCACACCCTTCTTCCTTAGCTTTTCGGTAATGTAGAGGACTAGGTCGGTAGCGGTAACTCCCTCCCTGAGCTCTCCCTCCAGCCTGACGCCGACAACCTCAGGCAGCAGCATATAGTAGGGCTGGCCTAGGATAACTGCCTCTGCCTCAATACCTCCAACACCCCACCCAAACACACCTAGAGCGTTAACCATAGTCGTGTGGCTGTCGGTGCCAAGGAGGCTGTCAGGGTGTGCATACAGCTCTCCGTCTTTCTTGGACAGCCAGACCACTTTCGCTAGGTACTCGAGGTTGACTTGGTGTATAATGCCCTTCCCTGGAGGCACAACCCTAAAGTTAGAGAACGCCTTCTGAGCCCACTTGAGAAGCTGGTATCTCTCCTTGTTCCTCTCGTACTCCCTCCTCAGGTTCAGCCTGAAGGCGTCTGCCGAGCCGTAGAAGTCCACCTGGATGCTATGGTCTATTATTAGATCCACTGGTATAAGGGGGTTGACCCTTCTGGGGTCCCCTCCGAAACCCTTCATAGCGTCCCTCATAGCAGCTAGATCCACTATGGCCGGGACTCCCGTGAAGTCCTGCATAACTACCCTAACAGGATGAAACGGAACATCCTTCCTCCCAGCGTTCTTTACCCAGCCAGCCACCGCCTCGACGTCCTCATCCCTCACCACGAAGCCGTCGTAGTGTCGGATAACGTTCTCCAGCAAAACCCTTATAGAGTATGGGAGCTGGTGGAAGTCTCCCAGCCCTAGCTTTGATATGCCCTCCAGCCTGTAGTAGCGGGCTTTGCCTTCAGGTGTCTCTAGCTCCGCGATAATGCTTGAAAAGTCGTGCTTTAGGCCTGCCAAGCCTCTTAACCCTCATTCGAATGATGAGTAGCTCTAAGCCCATTATAGTTTGGTTATTGTCCTCCATGGGCGGTCTCAGCCCAAGGTAAGCCTAGATACAGCCAGGAATAGGGCTGCGCTAGCCGCAGTTGACAGGGCCTCCATGGGAGCCACTCTCGACACTACAGACAGTGCTCTAAGTACGCCGCTAACACCCAGAGCGCGGGGTATAGCGAGCAGTAGATCCTCGTGCCTGTCATAGTCGAGACTCAACTCTATAGGAAGATTGCCGCTCAGGGCTTTGTACATCTCCTCAGCAAGCCTATTATTATAGACTAGGCGTGAGAGCCTGTACTGGAGAAGAAGCTCCCCCCTTACTCTGGAAAGCGACTTCATAAGGGCCTCGAGAAGTCCCACACCCTGGGAGACGTACTTCTCAACGAGCTTGGACGCGATTGCTGATGGGTATAGACCGCCGCCGCTCACCGGCTTAACGAGCCCCGCAGCGTCTCCCACGACGAAGGCGCGGCCCGACCATAGCCTTCTGGCTGGAGGTCCAGCCGGGATCCTCCCACCATACACCTTTTCATACACTCTATTCTTGAATAGGGACACTACACCCTCCACACTACCCATAGCACCCTCTAGAACCCTACTACCATCAATGGGTAGGCTCCAAGTGAAAGCCAGCCCACCCTCCACCCTGAAGTCCACCCTAATAGGGCCGCCTACGACGTCCATCCGCGAAATGTAGTTAAGCCCAAAATAGTAGTCCCCGGAGTACCCTATGGACAGCGTGCTTCTAAGCCTTCCTGCCGAGCCCTCGGCAATAATTACTGCGTCGTAGCCAGTCTTCTCTCCTCCAGACAGTAGCACGCCCTGAGGGGTAACCCTCTCAACCCGCCTGCCCATATATACCCTACCGCCCAATGATTGGAAGGTCTCAAGGAGAGACCACTCTAGGCCAACCCTATCTAGCCTGTATACACCACCGGGAATTCTAATGAATGCCGCCTCTCTGCCTCTGAAGGAGATCTCCAGTTCTCTGTACTTATCGATTACCCTACTCTTGGCCTCACCCCCAATAGCCTCAATAGTAGACAGCGAAACAATCCCTGTGCAGTGCTCCGGATACCCCACTACGCTGTGCTCTTCATAGAGGTCTACTTCGAAACCCAGCTTCTGCAGGTTTCTGGCGAAAACTAGGCCTGCGAAACCGCCACCTATAATAGCCACATTTCTGGCCAAATCCTCGTAACCCCAGGACTATAAGACTATTGCCGTGTTCAGGCGTTCCATAATCCCGAGTAGATAGTTGTTCGAAAAATTAATAGTTAATATAGGGTTACGACTGTTGCAGCAATTCAGGTCGTATGAATCAGGAAAAACGAGTTAGCATACTGTATATGAGAGATAAAATACAGCTCTACTTTACATCCTATCCAGGCGGCACTGGGCCTACAGGGACTAGGCCTCTCGAGAATATCTCGTAGAGAGGACCTACATAGCCGAGTATAGCTATCACAATTGTCGCTATAATCCAGAACCTAACCTCCTCTAGAACATATTTACCATTCTCGACCCTCCTTATCTGAGTTCCTTCGAAGTCTAGAAGCCTATCTGAACTTATGGTTACCCTCTTCCCCCATAGTAGTGTTGCGGCTATTACCCCTACAAGAACTACACCACCAATCCAGAATACTATTCCCCCTATGGCTCCTATTTGAAGCCAGGGTATCCAGTCCGATGGCGCTAGTCCCCCATAGGAGAGGTCTGAGGTCCTCCTGGGAGCACCCTCGATGCCCGCAATATAGTAGCCAATGGAGAATATGGTCTGTCCCACCGTCCACATGTAGAAGCCCGCCACCGCTAGCCACGGGGCTACTATCTCCTTCCCCACCATCTCCCTAGCAAGAATCAGCATGGCAGCTATGAATGTGAGAGCAGTAGCACCTCCGACGGTGAGGTGGAAGTGCCCCACAATCCAAGTAGTGTTGTGCACAACAGTGTTTAGCTGGAAGCTCGCGTTTATAATGCCAGTTATTCCGCCGTTAGCGAATAGGATTATAGGTAGCATTAGGCCTGAGAAAGCGAGGCTTCCCCATGGCAGTTTGAAAATCCACCCCACAAGGCCCTTTCCGCCCCTAGCCCTGCCAGCTCTCTCCAGAGTGGCTAGGATGTTGAAAGCCGTCAGCATGCTGGGAGTAGCGACGACGAATGTAGTGAAGGTGTGCAGGAGCTTCAGTATGGGGCTTATGCCGGGGTCTACGAACTGGTGGTGGAGGCCCACCGGGGTTGACGCGATCATGTACAGTATGTAGGCTACCTTAGCCATAGTCTCACTAAATAGAGGCACTCCCAGGACTCTAGGTATCGCATAGTACCAAAGAGACACAGCAGGCAGCAGCCAGAAGTATACTAGGGGGTGGCCGAACCACCAGAACAGCGTTCTCGCCAGGAGTACATCAACGCTCATTCCGAAGAGAGACATGGGTATGAGCATCAAAACTACTTCAATAGCCACTGGAGGCGTAGCCACGAGCCAGATGACCCATGTGGTTAGTATACCGTAGGTGGCGACAGGGATTCTATAGTCGGGGTTAGCCCTCTTCCAGCTGATTATAATCCTGAACACGTCGAACATGAAGACCCAGGTACCGATGACGAGAAGGGCTGCTCCTATGTAGAACAGCGGGCTGCCTGACATGGGCGGGTAGAAGGTGTAGAGGACCTTGGCCCTGCCAGAGAGTATCGCGACTGCAGCTAGTACAGTGCCCAGGAGTGTCAGGGCTAGGGAGCCGTTCAGGGCCAACCTGCTGAAGTTTGTCTTGAGCTCCCTGCTGACTATGTATGCTGATATCCCCATGATGAAGAACGTTGTGAATACTATTGCGAGCACGACTCCATGGCCCGTCAGGATAGTATAGTATGTCGAATCGCTGACCGGGTCCGGGAATCCAGGTGTCCTCTTGAGGAGCTGCAGTATGCCGAAGAGGCCGCCGAGGGGTAGCATTAGGAAGGATATTATCATCGTTATTTTGGTGAATCTATCCTCTGCAGTGTAATCGATAGAGCGGGATCCCATCTCGGACACTCTCCCGGATCCCCCAACCGAGATTTATGTTTTAAAGTCTAAAAATACGCCTGCTAAAATCAGGTGTAGGTGGCTAATACTGGGATAATTTAGAATGTTTAAAATATGTATTATTTAGTACCGTGTTCTAAGAGGAAGATTGTTGAGACTACTTCTTCTCCTTCAGCATAAGATAGCCTCCCGCTATAGCCAGTACCGAGAGGATGCATGGAGCTAGAAGACCAACTACTCCCCCGATCAGAGTACCCTTACCATCCATCCTGCTTGCAGAATAGACTGCAAAGGCTCCTCCAGCTATACCTATAACTCCTAGAACCCTAACTATAGTTCCCTGTATAAAGGGCTCCTCCGCCACTCCTATAAGCCCCATTAATATGGCGCCTAGCGGCGTGGCCGTTGCTAGGCTTACGAGACCTGCTATTATTGCGAAAACGCCTCCCACATACCCCAGAATTTGAGCTGTAGACATGTTTCTTCCACACCCCTTTAGATCCTCAGTTCATTATTATTTTATTGATATATAATATAATAGTGTGAACTTATAAGCTTATAGTTGTTACCACATTGACGTGTCAAAATCCGGGAATTTCCGACGAGAAAGGGTTGATCACGTAATTAGCTTAGGAAACCCCCGAGAGTATAGCCCTAGCCCTATCCAGGGCACCACCCGCCACTTCCACTGCCCCCTTCCATCTAGAGATGAACGACTCTAACTCGTTGGCAATCTCCACCATCAACCGTCTAGCATGATTCTCGTCAAGCGGCTTCTCAGCCTGTATCTTCTCGCTACCCTCCATAAATCCCTCTGGATAGTACCAGACTTTGAACCACATGAAGCCCCTTCTCCACAACTCGAAGCCTAGGCGGGTAGCTGGGGCGGGCACTCCCAGAGAGACCTCCCGAAGTGTAGTCTGGTCCCAAATATACTCTACGTAGAGCGAGTGGCCAGGACCTAGAGAGCTTGAAGCCAGATCTAGTATCGAGGCTTCTAGCTTGGAGCCAGCTAATTCGAGGCTCCTTCCGTCCAAGCCTACTACATTACTTACATTATAGATTTCTACCCACGGCCTGTAGAAACCGCGGCCACAAAACAAGAGTACATCGGCCAGGTGTTGGATGTGGCCGTGCGAGGACCTCACATCCAACCTAACATAAATCTCGCCAGCGAACCTCCCTCGACGAGGCGAGCCAGCGATAATGACGTCCTCTCCGTCCAAATCAACGTGAAGCCCTCCCACAAAACTCTCAACCATACTAGAGATGCCGTGATAGCACCACTCAGGAACTATTCCACTAACCATAACACCCAAAAACCCCCAATCGTCCGTGAATCTATAATACCAATAAAAACTCTGCTATATGGCCTCATAAAGAGTCGCACGGCCTAAAATAAGACATAAAGATTCCGCCATGAGTTATAGACTTTCCGCTTTAATCTAGCGTTAGTCTAGGAAAACAGGCTCGTCTTAAAAGACCTAGTTGGGTTATCGCGAACCTCCAAAACTATGGTTGTCGTGCTGTCGGCGTGCAAGGACTTCCCTAGTCGATTATTGTTATATTCTCGTCTGGGAAGCCCATGTCTACAAGGATTTTCTTGACCCTATGCCTGTGGTCTCCTTGAAGTTCTATCCTTCCATTCTTGGCGGTCCCGCCTGTGGCAAGCTTGCTCTTTAACGTGGACGCCAGCTTCTTTAGATCGAATTCCCTCTCGTTAATGCCTTCTATTATAGTCACCTCGCGGCCGAACCTCCGTTTCTCAAGTCTTATCTTAATGATCTGCTCTTCTATAGAGAGTTGCTCGCATATCTCCGGCGGTAGCCCTCCGCACAGCGATTCATCCATCATGGCCTTACTTACCCGCCTCCGATCCACATATCGGCCTTGAGGAGACTATAAAGCTTTCAGGTACCATGGTTAACGATAAATAGCCGCCCAGATCAAGCTAGGCTAGTGGGGGTAGATGGATTTGGTCGCAGAGGATATTTGGGGTGTGGAAGAGTATCAAGAGGAGGCTGAAGAGCTCGGCGGGCGAGTGGTTTATGTTTGTATAAGGTGTGGAAGGCAGTACACAGTAGACGAGCTAATACAGGCTGGGCTTGGCTATGTATGTCAAACATGTAACAGCAGGATCTTTATCAAGCCTCGGGGGAGCACGGGCACTGTCAAGCCTAAGAGAGTCTGGGCCGTCTAGACCTCTAGATCCCTATCCTACCCCTCGACTCTCATCAGGCTGTAAGCATTCTAGAGGCCTAATTGGATCGCTTCCACAGCTTACAGGCGCCACGATAATGCGCTTATTTAGCACTCATGTGCATCAGAATGGCGGTTTAGGTCAATGAACATCAACTTTTAATTTATAGTTTATTTTTGTATAGGAACGGCCAACCCCATATACTTTCCTACACAATAAAAATATTAAGGCAAAATCCTAAAGATCCAAAGATGAGCCCATACACCCGATCCTAGGCGAGGGGTGAACTCCTAGATTGGCTAGGAATACCTATCGCAGGAAGGGAGAGGCTCAGAACAGGGCTCTCCTCGTCGGGGCCGCGATAATAATTGCAATAATAGTGCTCGCCGCCGCCTACTTCTTCCTAACCCAGCCCGCTGAGGAGGGGGAGGCGGTAGAGGAGGCCCGCGAGACTGAGGAGACACCTGCAGCAACTGAGACAGAGACGACGCCCGTAGAGACTACACCTGAAGAGACCACCCCTGAGGAGAAGCCTAAGATAATCTGGGCCAGCACACAGCTTGTCCCAGCTGAAGAGCAAAAATTCGTGAAGGACGAGCTACTACCAGGCTTCGTTGAGGAGACAGGCATCGAGGTGGAGTTCGTCGGAATAAGCTACGGAGACCTAACTATAAGAATGCAAAGCGAGCAGGAGAGCGGCGAGGTGACTATAAGCCTAATCGCCGACCTCCATGGCGGGCTCGACCTATTCGCCAGCAACGGGTGGCTGGAGGACCTCAGCAAGTTCGGGGCTCTAGAGGGAAGGGAGTTCCCACAGGTTCTTGAAGACTACAGCAGCCTTTACGGCATAAAGGCCTACGTCCCATGGCTCACAGCCACCTACGTTTTCGTCGTAAATAAGGAGGCATTCAACTACCTACCACCAGGCCTAACCATGGAGGACGTCATGACGGGTAGCGATAAGTGGACCTACGAAGCCCTCCTTGAATGGGCTAGGAATATAGAGGCGGCGACAGGCTCCAAGCCCCTAGGATTCCCTGCAGGGCCGAAAGGCCTATTCCACAGGTTCCTCCACGGCTATGTCTACCCATCCTTCACCGGAGCTCAGGTCAAGAACTTCGACAGCCCTGAGGCAATAGAGATGTGGAATTATCTTGAGGAGCTATGGCAGTATGTGAACCCGCAGAGCACGGTATACGACGCTATGGCTAGCCCCCTACTAAAGGGGGAGGTGCTGATAGCCTGGGACCACACAGCTAGGATAAAGGACGCCATTATAGAGAGGCCTGAAGACTTCGTCGTAGTGCCCGCCCCAGCCGGTCCCAAGGGCCGCGGGTATATCCTAGTCATAGTCGGCCTCGCCATACCCAAGAACGCGCCAAACCAGGACGCTGCCTGGCAGCTTATAGAATACTTGACAAGACCTGAGATACAGAGGCTAATTCTCGAGAGGGTCGGCTTCTTCCCAGCAGTAACAGGCGTGGCCGAAGAGCTGCCTGCAGGGCCTCTAAAGGTCCTGGCTCAGGGTGTCGGCAACCAGCTAGACACACCCGACTCTCTAGTAGCGCTCATACCCAGCCTGGGTGCCAAGGGAGGCGAGTTCAGCACAACCTACAGGGAAGCATTCAAGGCTATAGTTCTCGAGGGCAAGAACCCGGAGGATGTGCTGCCAGACCTCAAGCAATACCTGCTAGGACTATTCCAGGAGGCTGGAGCTAAGCTCCCGCCACCCGACGAGTGAGAAGGACAGAGGCCATGGGCCCACAAGCGCGAGATCCACAACTATTTTTTACGTAACTCCATGATAATTCCTTCGTATTTACCCTCTAACACATCCTAATGAAAATCACTGGGGTTCCGCCTTTTGGGCTCGATCCTCTATAGAATCTCAGGGAACCCTACGGCCAAAGCGTTGATTCTACTCTCGCCCACTATTATCTACCTAGCAGTCTTCATAGCATACCCCATAGTAGACTCCTTCAGGATAGCGTTCATGAGTGAGGATGGAACTATAACGCTAGAATCTCTAGACTTCCTCCTCAGCAGCCCCCTCTCGGAATTCTGGGACGCCCTCCGATATACCTTCCTCCTGGCAGCACTAGTCGTTCCCGTGGAAACTGCCCTTGCATTGGTGGCGGTGATAGTGCTGTTCAAGCGATTCAGAGGTAGGGATGCTGTAGTGTATATTCTAGCAATACCGCTGGCTCTCAGCGACGTAGCGGCTGGGCTTATATGGTACGCTATGCTGACTGGCAAGGGCTTTCTAAACAAGCTGCTCATCGACCTGGGCCTTATCGATACTCCCATCCAGTTCTTCGGATACGCTAATAAAGAGCTTACTCTCCTCGCCATTTTCCTGGCGGAGGTTTGGAGGTCCTCGGCAATAGTATTCATAATCCTCTTCGCTGGAGCGCAGCTTATAAACAAGGAGGTGCTCGAGGCTGCCGAGGTATTCGGGGCGAGCTTCTACGTTAGGCTAAGACACATACTGATACCCATGCTGAAGCCAAGCCTCCAGGCCGCACTCATAATTAGGACGCTCTTCGCCTTCCAAGTCTTCGCCGTCGTCTGGATCCTCGCCGGGAGGGATATCCCTGTGTTGGCTGGCGAGGCCTACTACTCGATAACTGAGCTCCATAGATATGACGTGGCCGCTGTATACGCTATAATCATAGCAGTGATATCCGCCCTCCTCGGCCTGGTCTACATCCGTTTATTCAGAGAGACCCTGAGGAGGTGAGCCGCTCATGAGAGTGCCTAGCTGGGCCGGCGAACTTGCTAGATACGCATTCCTATCCCTACTAGTTGCTTGGGTTCTAGTCCCCCTCGCAATAGCTACAATATACGCCTTCACACCTCTAGAGGTGTACTACTCAGACGCTATTCTCCCCAACAGCCTCACCGCAGAGCACCTGAGAACCCTCTGGGTGCTGGGGGCTGGCGAGGCTTTCGTGAGGAGCGTCTTCGTGGGCGTACTGACAGTATTTCTCAGCTTCCTCATAGGGCTTCCCGGAGGCTATGCCCTCTCCAGATACGTGTTCCCTGGGAGGGATGCGATCAAGCTGGGCATAATAGCCACTAGGATGTTCCCGATAATCGTCATATCAGTATCGCTTCTCAAGACATTCTTCGCCCTAGGCCTAAACGACACCCTCATAGGCCTAGCACTAGCACACACCGCCATGGCCCTCCCATTCGTCGTGCTAATAACAGGCTCCATATTCGGCGGTATACCTAGGGACGTGGAGGAGGCTGGCCTGGTCTTCGGCCTCTCAAGCATAGGAGTATTCCTAAGGGTTACACTCCCGCTCGCCGCGCCAGGCTTAGCGGCGGCAGGCCTCTTCACGTTCCTACTCTCTTGGAACGAGGTCTTCATGGCCTCGGTGCTAACCCTCACCAACAGGACGTTACCAGCCTTCATCCTTGTGAGCGCCTTCGCCACCCCGACAGAGCCCATAAGGTTCGCCGCCGCCTTCCTCATGATACTGCCGGCCCTCCTATTCATGTTATTCGCCCGCAGATACCTAGTTACAATGTGGGCTATGGCAGCTAGGTGATGGATAGTGGCCAGCATAATGCTGGAGGGAATAGTAAAGAGGTTCGGCAAGACAGTAGCCCTGAGAGGAGTGAACCTGGAGGTTCGAGACGGGGAAGCTATGGTCCTCCTAGGCCCCAGCGGGTGCGGCAAAACGACGACGCTAAGGATTGTCGCTGGGCTCGAGAGGCCTGACGAGGGTAGAGTAGTGTTCGGAGGTAGAGACGTGACCAACCTACCACCCAAGGACAGGAACGTGGCAATGGTTTTCCAGAGCTACGCTCTCTGGCCTCACATGAGGGTGTTCGACAACATAGCCTTCCCCCTGAAGATAAGGAAAGTCGAATCCAGCGAGGTAAGGAGGAGGGTTAGGTGGGCTGCTGAGCTTTTGGAGATTGAGCACCTCCTGGATAGGTATCCTCACCAGCTGAGCGGGGGCCAGCAGCAGAGGGTGGCGGTCGCCAGAGCAATAGTAACAGAGCCAGAAGTACTGCTGATGGACGAGCCACTCAGCAACCTAGATGCTATACTCAGGGTCAAGATGAGGAGCGAGATCAAGAAACTCCAGAGAAGGCTAGGAGTAACCATGGTATACGTGACACACGACCAGGTGGAGGCAATGGTGATAGGCGACAGGGTGGCTGTTATGAACTACGGTGAGGTACAGCAGGTAGGCAGCCCGCAGGAGATATACAACGAGCCGGCCAACACCTTCGTCGCCACCTTCATAGGCTCTCCCCAGATGAACATAGTGAAAGGTGTAATCTCTGGGGGTCTGCTCTCCCTCCTAGGCACCCAGATTGAAGGAGTTGAGGGAGTCGAGGGGGAAGTGCTAGTAGGTTTCAGGCCCGAGCGCATAGTCATTGGGGACGGCGATCTCAAGTTCCCAGCAATTGTCGACTTCGTCGAGGACCTAGGATCCGACGTTATAGTGCATCTCTCTGTGGAGGGTGCAGGTGAGCTTGTTATTGCTAAGCTGCGTGGAGCCCATGCATCGTTGAAGCCCGGGGAGAAGGTCCTCGCAGGCGTTATGAGGAGTGATATCCACATCTTCGACCCCAAAACTGGGAGAGCCCTTAAACACGGGGTGTGAGAACTGACTACCTAGCGACTACCTAGCCCTTCCTCCTCTAGACCTTGAGGCCCAAGATGCCAGAATGATCTCCTGGATCGTCTTAGCGGCTAGAACGCTAGTGATGCCCGACGGGTCGTAGGGGGGAGTCACCTCTACTATGTCGAACCCTGAGAACCTCTCATCAACAAGCCGCGAGACTAGCGCGAGCCCCTCCTTGGATGTCAAGCCTCCTGGCTCTGGAGTAGAAACCCCAGGGGCATAAGCCGGGTCATAGACGTCCATGTCCACGCTCAGATATATGTGCTTGCATTCAGACGCAAACCGCCTGAAAGCGACCACCGCCCCATCGACACCCAGGATCTCGAGCCGGCTTGCAGTTATGTACTCGACTAGGCTCACCTCGTCAGCATAGCTCCTCTCCTCAGCGTCGAAAGCCCTAACCCCTAGGTGGAAGACCTTGAGGGATAGCTCCTCCACGGCCCTCCTGAAGACTGTGGCGTGGCTATACCTCTCTCCGAGGTAGTCTCCGCGAAGGTCTAAGTGCGCGTCCAGAACGGCGACGCAAGGCCTTACACCAGCCTTAGCGAACCCCCTCAACACTCCTAAGGTTACAAGATGCTCTCCCCCGATGACGACTGGAACCCTGCCCTCACCGACTATCTCAGCGACGACGTTCTCAATCCTCTCTAGGGTTAGGAGCTGGCTTCCTGGCACGACGGCGATGTCGCCCTCATCGGCTACAGGCACCGAGTCTATGTCGCCCTCAACATACAGCCCGTTGGATTCTAGCTGTGATGAAGCCAACCTAATCTCTACTGGAGCAAATCTCTGGCCAACCCGATAAGATGATGTGGAGTCGAACGGCGCGCCAACAACCGAGTATAGCGCCTGGTCTCTAGCCCTCTGGACTCCCGTAAAGGGGGTGGGCGGCGAGATCAGGTAGAGGTCTCTACCTTTCGAGGCCACAGCCTGCCACCCGAGTTTATCGGGGGTGTGGATACGCTGGAATAATATTGGAGTTAGCCTCAGCCTTAAGCGGATAAACCTTCCCATGTAGACTCGCTATGTGAGGGTGCGCAGCGTTTTGCCAGAGGACCTCTTCGGCAAGCTCGTAGAAATAGGTAAGAGGAGAGGCTTCTTCTGGCCCTCTTACGAGATCTACGGCGGCGTGGCGGGATTCTACGACTGGGGGCCCTTAGGGTTCCTGCTGAAGAAGAGGATTATAGAGAAGTGGAGAAGGTTTTTCGTCCACTACCACCAAGAGTACGTCGTAGAAATAGAGACCCCCGTATTGGGCCCAGAGAAGGTTTATGTGGCTAGCGGCCATGTGGAGCACTTCACGGACCCCATAGTAAGGTGCACTAGGTGTGGCAGGACCTACAGGGCTGACCACCTCGTCGAGGAGGCGATAGGGGAGAGTGTAGAGGGCCTCAGCCCCGAGGAGCTCGGGAGGATAATTAGGGAGAAAGGCATAACTTGCCCCGTATGCGGCGGCCCCCTAGGCGAGGTCTCCACATTCAACCTGCTCTTCAAGACTCAGATAGGCCCCTACGAGGGTAGCATCGGGTACTTGAGGCCCGAGCTCGCTCAGGGCATGTTTGTCGCGTTCAAGCGGGTGTACGAGTCTCTGAGAGGTAAGATACCATTCGGTATAGCCCAGGTAGGGAGGGTGGGGAGGAACGAGATTAGCCCGAGGCAGGCCCTCGTGAGGCTAAGGGAGTTTACCATTATGGAGATGGAGTACTTCATAGACCCTGAGGATAGGGAGGGGAGCTGCCCCTTCTTCCACCGTATGGCGGGCGAGAAGCTGCCCATACTCACACACGAGGCAAAAACTAGGGGCGTGGAGAAGCCTGACTGGATTAGGCTGGACGAGGCTGTGGAGGAGGGCATCATAGTCCACCCCTGCCTAGGCTACTGGATGGCCGTGGGAATGAAGTTCACTGAGAGCATAGGAGTACCTAGGGATAAGACCTACTTCGACGAGAAGGGCCCCGACGAGAGGGCCCACTACTCGACCCAGACGTTCGACCAGCTAGTAGAGGTCACCAGGTGGGGGTGGGTTGAGGTAGCGGGCCACAGCTACCGCGGCGACTACGACCTGGGCAGGCACATGAAGTATAGCGGTGAGGACCTGACAGCCTTCAAACCGTACAGGGAGCCGATCACGGTTAAGAGGAGGAAGATATTGATAAACAAGGCTGTTATCGGTAGAGAGCTTAAGCGAGATGCCAAGAGGGTTCTCGAAGCCCTCTCGAGGATGAGCGACAGTGATCTAGAGGAGCTCGCCTCCAGGGAGGAGCCTGTGGTGGAGGGTATCAAGCTGCCCAGAGGAGCCCTCCAGGTTGTGGAGGTCGAGGAGAAGGTTTCTGGCCGCCGGTTCATACCCCACGTAGTAGAGCCCTCTTTCGGGACGGATAGGAACGTCTATGTGGCGATGGAGTATGCGTACAGGGAGGTGAATGGAAGGGTAGTCATGGCCTTCCCGAGGGATATAGCGCCGGTTCAGGCTGTAGTTCTACCGCTTGTCGAGAATGATGAGAGGCTGAAGGCTAAGGCTAGATCCGTTTACGAATACCTGGTTGACCACGGGTTCACTGCCTACTACGACGATAGCGGGAGCATAGGGAGGAGGTATGCAAGGGCTGATGAGATTGGAGTTCCAGCAGCAGTGACCATTGATTACCAGACTCTAGAGGATGATACAACCACTCTCAGGGATCGGGATAGCTGGAGGCAGGTCAGGGTTAGGATAAAGGACCTGCCGGAGAAGCTAGAGAAATTCATATACAGGGGGGCTAGGCTCGAGGACCTAGGGGTGCCGGTCCAGAGCTAGACATGCATGCCGGCCTCCCCCACAATCACGTGTATATTTATGACCCGGCCTAAACGAATTATTCCATAATGGCTATATCTAGTGTTCTATAGTGGATGGTGATGCGTGGATGGAGGAAGGCGTTGAGGGCCACCGCGTCCAAGAGGAGGCTTCTCACCACGAAGAGGTGAAGCCAGACAAGCCCAAGACCCCCATCTCCAAGCTGGTAGACATTGTTCCAAGCGCTTCAGCGCTAAGGCAGAGGGAGAAAAGGCTAACAGAGAAGAGGATAAGACTGAGGTACGACCTGCGGCTCAAGCGAGAAGAAGCCAGGATAAGCCCCACACTAGCCAGAGAGCTAGGCATCACAGACCTTCTAGAGATAACTGTGGCAGGTAGGCATAGGTTCGCCTTCAAGGCCATAGTAGACGAGGAGGCCCAGCCCAACGTCGTCTACGTCAACCCAGAGCTCATGGAGGAGCACGGCGTAGCCGACAACAGCATAGCCACCGTGAGGCCTTACCGCGGAAAAGAAAAACTAGGAGTCAGGCTAGAAGTCTAGGCCTCCTCGCATTAGATTCCCTGACACCCAGCCCGCTCCCCTTCCCCGCTAAAAGTACATGAGGGGTGATAGAGTTGGAGGACGAGCACGCGCTGAGGGCCTACATAGAGAGGATAGCCGCCGTGCTACACGACCACCTGGATACTACGAACGATCTGGAGGCCAGTATAGGCTATGCAGACTCTGGAGGCGGGTCTGAGAGGGTTAAGGAGGGACTACACAGCGTTTCAGCCCTAAGGACCTCTATAATAGATAGCCTGGAGAGAGCTCTTGAGATAGCTGAGCAGCTGGGACCTGATAGGGTGGACAAGGAGGACCTGCTGGACTTGAGGGCCCTAGCAGCCTATTACCTTGAGGCAGGCCTGTGGAGGGAGATAACGCTGGGGAGAGAGGCTGTAAGGCACGCCCCGTCCTGGCGGGAGGAGGCAGCTATAGGTGATGCTAGGAGGAGGGTGGAGGCTGTGCTGAGGGGTGTGGAGAGGCTTCTCAGGGAGGCAGGAGTAGCCTCGCTAGATAGGGTGTAGCTAGGGATTGCCCTCGCTAGCCTGTAAGGGACTCGAGGTTGACGGAGTACTTATCGGCGACTCAGTGGTTATAGTCGACAACGGCCAGGCTAGAGTACTATACTCCTGCGGCTTCTACGGCCAACCACTCGAGGTCGAGAAGCCCCGAGGCGCCGACTTTCACGGGCCCCTCAGGCTGAGCATAGTAGAATCTCTATACCTCCTCGAGATGGGTGTTCTGAAGGTTAGGAGTGTAGATGGTAGTCCCAAGTCAGCTGAGGACCTGCGCAAACTTGTCGACTCCAACCCGAGGTTCAGAATGCTCTACGTGGTGTACAGGCAGCTGAGGGACAGGGGGCTTATAGTGAGGAGTGGGCTGAAGTTTGGAGGCGACTATGCCGTATACAGGCTAGGCCCTGGCATAGACCACGCCCCCTTCATCATCCACGTGTATGGTAGGGACAGCGAGATCGATCCTGTGGAGATTGTGAGGGCAGGTAGACTCAGCCACAGCGTTAAGAAGAGGTTCGTGTTCGCCGTGGTCGCCGAGGGGGGCGGTGTCGACTATGTTATGGTTGACTGGTTCAGGCCCTAATCAAGAGGGCCCTCCCACCTCCTGTACACTCTAGTTTCGATGCCCAGCGAGTCGAGAATCTTCCCCACAACGAAATCAACAGCGTCTTCGAGGCTAGAAGGCCTGTTATAGAATGCCAGGGTCATCGGGACTATCCTAGCACCCATGCGAGCCAAAGCCAGGAGGTTCTCAAGCTCTGCCAGGCCCAGAGGGGTCTCTCTGGGGGAAACGGCTAGAGGCCTGCCAAGCCTTAGGATTGCCAGGGCTGCCCTCGCGGGAAGCGTTGTTGGTATGCCTCTCGCTATTAGCCCGACTGTCTTCATGCTGGCCGGAACTATGGCCATAGCGTCGGGCTGGTTGCTAGAGCTCGCTAGAGGGCTGGACATGTCATCCTCCATATATACCCTTCCGAAGCTCTTCAGCCTCTCTAGCAGGTCCTCCTCGGACACTCCCTCCTCGTACTTGGCAACGTTGAGCGCCCCTCTAGTCAGTATTATACCCCTTATCTCAGACTCCCTGCTAGCAACCTCAAGGAGCCTCAAAGCGACCCTAATGCCGCTGCTACCCGTTATGGCTAGAGAAAGCGATTTAGGTCTGCAGGGCACTCCTCACCCTCCGAGCCTAGAGCCTCTGAAACTCCCTCCACCATCTGTAGATACGGCTCCTTGCTCCTAGAGACGAGGAGTATATACTCGGGCCACCTCCCCTCAATCAGGCTAGCCGCTAGGGCTATTGCCTTCGCGGATTCCCTAACACTGAGGCCCCCCACACCGGCGCCCATAGCAGGTATAGCCACGCTGGAGAACCCAGCGTCTGAAGCCAGCTTCAGCGCCGCGTACGAAGCCCTAAACGCCTTGTAGAGGGCTATCCTCATGGCAGGCTCCTCCATGGTAGGAGCATGTATGACGTACCTGGATGGCAGCTTGCCCGCCCCAGTTATTATTGCCGAGCCGACTGGCACGGGAGCCTTCTCTAGCGCCTCCTCCTCAATTCCAGCTCCACCCACCCTCTTCAAGGCTCCAGCTACACCACCACCCATGATCATCCTGCTGTTAGCAGGGTTAACTACGGCCTCCACCCTTAGAGCAGTTATGTCGCCCATAATAACAGCTAGAAGCCTAGTTCCGAGTCTCCAACACCTAGGGCTGCCTTCACCCACCACCTAACACCCTACTAAACCAATATCCTTCCTCTAACCTCTTCATAGTAGTCTCCGCTCAGTTTAACCCTGCCGAAAATAACCTTAACGACGCCACCCTCGTACTTGGTCTTAAACACTGCAGTCATGGAATCTAGATCGAGGTCCTCCAAGACTGCTGGATGCTCGTCCCCATCGCTTGAAACTAGGGCCGCGAGCACCCCCCTCACACTACCCTTGCTAACTACTATAAGCTCCCCGCCAACCATCCTACGCAAGCCGCCTTTAATCTCGTGGGGCTCCACATGCCTCTCCGAGTCTAGGAACACACAAACACCGCCAGGATACCTAGTCATCATTTTCACACTGTAGCCAAGTTGGGACTCTATAGCGCCCTTCACACGCTCATCCATGAACGGAGAGCCGCCAATACATGCACCCTGAACCTTGACCTCCCTGAGACTAATACTCCTCATGCCTCCCTCGAGAAACCTACCATAATTCTCCCTCCTTAAGCGCCTCCTATCCTCGACGCTCCTGACCGCCTGAACTCCAGGGCTCCTCACGTAGTACACTGGAGCCTCGACAGACTTCTCCATAAAAGTGTAGAGATCGTGGTCCCCCACAACAACCACCGCGTCAGCACCCACACCTCGAATGAGGTCGATCTTGTACTCCAGAGCACTCCAGCCACTAGTCCACCCGTCTGTATCAACGGCAACAAACGCAGCGCCCTCGGCCCTAGCCCTAAGCCGCAAGTGAGCAATAGCAGAAACTATCCTACCGGCTGCTGGGCTCGGCTCTATGCTGCCTACAAACCTAGAGGCTACAGGCTCGAGCTGGCGTAGCCAGACAACCCACGAGCCCGGCAGGCTAAGTGAGATGAAGCCCGGAGGCCCGATGTCGGCCTGACCCACATCAGCGTCTATAACCCCCGTAGGAACTCCCTTTGCGAGACTCCTGTTGGCAAGCACCGCTGTAACAGAGGTTTTTCCAGCATCTACAGGCCCCACCACGACTGCAGTGCACTCCCGGCCACACTCAGAAACTATCTTATCAGCTGTGAGTATCCACTCGTCGAGCGGTTCCTCCCCCTCGCTCGGGGCCTCAACCCTAGCCCTGCCGCTAATCCTGACTACTAGGCTTGCCCTTGAAATAGCTTTTACAAGGTAGCTTCTAGTCTCGCCGATCTCTACACAGTCCCCAGGTCCTAGCTCGGCCCCGAGGATTGTGGCTTGGCCTCTAGCCACTTCCACCTCTGCAGGGCCAAAGATCCTTACACCCTCACCCTCTTCAAGCTCAACGTTAATTCTAGCCAACCTACTGCCCCCATAGTGTGGTTTGTCTTCTAGCCAGGAAGTCTAACGTTTCACTCCCTAGACAAAAAAAGTATATATTAGAATATACAGTATACCTTTGAGTCCATGCACCACCGTTTCCCCCCGCAACAATAAACCTGAAGGTGGGAGGCCCTCACAAGATGATACCAGTAACTAGGATGGCTACAGGTAGGGGCACAGTAAGCTCGAGGTTGAAAGGCCTACATGGAAAAAGACCCAGCGGGTTCTCCAGCCTCCTAAAGCCAGTAGTATTCTGGAATATAACCAGGGCCTGCAACCTCAAGTGCATCCACTGCTATATATCTGCGGGCCCACAACCAGACCCTAACGAGCTCTCAACATATGAGGCCCTAAGAGTAGCCAGCGAGATTGTAGAGGCAGGACTACCTCTAGTAACTCTGACGGGCGGCGAGCCTCTTGTGAGGAGTGACCTCTGGGCAATAGCAAGGAGAATAGCGCTCAGCGGCGACATTAGGCTGGCCATCAGCACAAACGGAACCTTGATATCCAGGGGCACTGCTAGCAGGCTCAGGAAGACCGGATTCAGCTATGTGGGCATAAGCCTCGATAGCACGCGGCCAGAGGTACACGACGCCTTCCGGGGCATGGCCGGGGCGTTCTCGAGGGCTCTGAGAGGCGCTAGGAACGCCCTTGAAGCCGGGCTTGACGTGGGTTTCAGGATAACCATTACAAGGTACAACCTTGAGGACGCTCCAAGGATTGTAAGGCTGGCCAGAGAGATGGGAGTGCCCCGCGTCGCCATATACCTCATAGACCTGCTCGGGAGGGCTGGAGAAAACCTACTCCCCTCGAGGGAGGAGCTTAGGGCCACCGTAGATAGGATACTCGACGAGGCGATCTCAGCGTCCGACACGACTGAGGTCCTCATAGTTAGAGGGAATTTTGCAGGCATCTACCTCGCTGACAAGCTAGCTAAGACAAGAGAAGAGTTTCTAGAGCTGCTGAGCCTCCTAGGGAGCCACGGCGACTGCGGAAGACGGTCTATAAGCATATACCCTGACGGTACTGTGAGGCCATGCCAATTCCTAGAGGGAGTGATAGTCGGAGACTTGAGGCGGGAGAGCCTAGAAACCATACTATCCCCTAGCAACCCTCGGCTCAAGCCTTTCCTCGAGATCGGCTCCATGCTGTCTGGCAGCCGGTGCGGCAAGTGCCCCTTCAAAGGCGTTTGCGGTGGTGGCAGCAGGATGAGGGCTTTAAGAGTATACGGCGACTTCTGGGGCGACGACCCCCTGTGCTTCATAGACCCGTGGGAGATCGCGTCGAGGTGGGGATTGTGAAGCCTAGGGGTAGGTGGCCCTACGAGGAGAAACCCCTTATAGTCTTCTGGGAGTCTACTAAGGCCTGTCTCCTCGCTTGCAAGCACTGCAGAGCCAGTGCTCTGACGGAGCCTGAGGAGGGAGAGCTAGACACTAGGGAGTCTATGCGGCTCGTAGATCAAGTGGTAGAGTTCGGCAAGCCATACCCCATATTCATTATTACAGGTGGAGACCCGTTGATGAGGAGGGACTTCTGGGAGATCCTCGAATACGCTATCAGCCAAGGCCTGAGGGTTGCGGTAGCACCTAGCGTTACACCACTCCTGACGGGCGAGGTTGTTAGGAGAATGGCTCGGATGGGGGTCGCTAGGATATCCATCTCGATAGACAGCGGGGTTCCGGAGGTGCACGACGCTATAAGAGGTATTCCAGGGACCTTCAAGGCCAGCCTCAAGATAATTAGAAGGGCTCTGGAAGCTGGGCTCCCAGTCCAGGTTAACACGGTTGTTATGAGACCGACAGTAGAGACCTTACCGCGAATGCTGAAGACCATCATAGATATGGGCGTCGATGTTTGGGAGGTATTCTACGTTGTCCCCACCGGCAGAGCTGCATCACTACTAGACTTGAGGCCCCACGAGTGGGAGGACGTCACCAACTACCTATATGACGCATCAAGGTACGGCGTGCTTGTGAGGACTGTGGAAGGCCCAATGTTCAGGAGGATAGCTCTAACCAGGAGGCTGCTAGAGAAGTTACGCATACCATGGGAGTCCAAGATGGAGGTAGGTCCCCTCTATGAGAGGCTCATTTCCGAGACTGTAAAGCTCCTCGGAGAGCCAGAAGGGGAGCCCATGGCTCAGACCACAGGCACGAGGGATGGTAAGGGTGTGGTTTTCGTGTCCAACAAGGGAGACGTCTACCCTAGCGGCTTCCTCCCACTACCCGCTGGCAACGTAAGGGTTACGAGCCTAGCGAAGATCTATAGGGGGAGCCGGTATCTAATACTCCTTCGCAAGGCGGAATTCAGGGGCAAATGCGGGAGATGCGAGTTCAAGGATCTATGCGGGGGCAGTAGGGCGAGGGCCTACGCTTACACCGGGGACGTGCTCGGGGATGATCCTGCCTGCCTCTACGAGCCAGGCTCGTTCTCAGCACTCCTCGACGAGGTAGGGGCGAGCGGGCTGAGCGTGTACGAGCTGGTGGAGAGGCTAGGCAGGGGGAGGATACTTTAGAAACATCAGCGCCTCGAACTAGCCAGGGAAAGAGCTATCCAGGCGAGGTCCTCAAGAGACTCCATTGCATCAACCGCATCCCACAAGCCGCTAGAGACAGTCACAGCACCATGCCTCTCCATAATAACAGCCCTGCAGCCTGAAGCGTTCAGGGCCTGAGCCACAGCCTCAGCCAGATCCCATGTACCCGGAGTTATGAATGGAACTCGAGCCACACAGCCAAGCCTGATCTTAGCCTCGGCCAGTAGGTTTACCTCGGGCTCGACGCCTATAGCGTCCAGAGCTAGGACTGTCTTAGGGTGAGCGTGGACCACCGCGGATACACCCTTCGAGCCAAGCTTCCTGTAAATCGCCACGTGCATCCTCCACTCACTACTGGGCCTTCCCCTGAATATCCTGCCTTCTAAGTCCATCACAGCCACATCGCTCCACTCCAGCTTGTGGCGGGGCACGCCGCTTGGAGAGATGTAGACCAGCCCCCCGCTATACACGCTCACATTTCCGCCCTTAACCTGTACCAGCCCCCTCTTGTACATAGCCTTTAGAACCTCGGCAACGCTCCTCATCACCTCTATGTCAAGCATGGCCAAGGCTAGCCACCCATTACACGCTCAATGTCTCGTTTGGGGGGCTAATGTTTGAAAGCTGCCCTGCTAACACTGGTCCAGTTATGGCGGTAGAGATGTATGTGACTCTAGGTTCCAGGGGTCCTAGGGTTTCTAGGGTTGGCCTGGGATTCTGGCAGCTAGGATCGAGGCTGTGGGGGGCTCGCCAGCCCGACAGGGAAGCCCTGCTGGCAGGCCTTACAAGTGCTCTGGAGGGCGGTATAAACCTCTTGGATACTGCCGAGGTTTACGGTGGTGGGCTCTCCGAGAGGCTTTTAGGCGAGTCCCTCAGGAAGCTCGATGCCAAGAGCGAGTTTGTAGTTGTTAGCAAGGTAGCTGGCTACAGGGCCTCGAGCGACGATATCCTGGAGGGTGCTAAGGGGATAGTCGGGAGGCTGGGATTTGCCCCAGACGTGATCCTCCACCACTGGCCCCCTCCAATCTACTCTAACCTGTGTAACGTCGTCCGCGGGCTGGAGAAGGTTGTAGTAGATGGTATGGCGTCTTACTACGGGCTCTCAAACTACGGGGAAGATCAGATAACTAGAGCTCTAGAGTGCGCCCGCAGGCTAGAGCCAATAGTGGACCAGGTACAATACAGCCTAGCGTACAGGCCGGCCGAGAACAAGCTAATACCGATGCTCGCAGAAAGGGGGATCGGGGTGATGGCCTGGAGCCCCCTAGCCAAGGGTGCGCTAGCGGGGGTGAAGCGGCCTCAGACAAAGGCGCAGAGAGGCGATAGGGTGTTCAAGGCGGCGTCAAACGATAGGGAACTACAGAAGGCTCTAGAAGAGGTGGCTTCCAGGCATGGGGTTACTAAGGCCATTGTAGCACTAGCGTGGGTCGCTGCCAAGGGCGCCGTGCCTATAGTTGGGTGGCGGAGGCCAGTGCGTGTGGCAGATGCTGTTAGAGCAGCTAGCCTAGCCCTAACCGGCGAGGACCTAGCTTTACTCGACGCTGCCAGCAGCAAGTATCTCAAGGTGTGGGGTGATAGCTACAAGCCGGAGCCCATCAGCCGCGTCATCTACGTCCCCGGCATACTTCAGAGGATTTTCATAACGCTCCAGGGCGGGATTTAGCCCTCCACCCTACCTTCCTGCACCCGCTATGTTCTCGCGGTGCTCCGCCATCATGCACCGGTTAACAACAACATCTAGCCCCGCCTCTGTAAGCCTCTTCACGGCTTCATCGCTCGCTGTGCCTATCTGGAACCACACAACATACCTCTTCCCAGTCCTAGAGGCTAGCTTGATCGCCTGCTCCGCAATACTCAAAGCCTCCCTCGGGGGGCGGAATACGTCTATCACATCGACTTCTCTTGCCACCTCGTCGGGGAGGGCCTCCAAGCTGGGATAGGCCTTCTCGCCGAGGATCTCGTCGGCAGTTGGGTTTATCGGTATAATTTTATATCCAGCCTCCTTTAGGTAAGCGGGTACCCTATTCGCATCCTTCTCGGGATTCTTACTAGCCCCCACAACAGCAACCACCTTAGCCCTCCTGAGGACCTCGACTGGATCTAGTATCCTGCCGGGCTCCATAGCTGGTGCACCTCAACCATTGAGTATGATCTCGTGAGAGTTAAGGCGCTTAGTATATAAAAGCTCGGGATGGGCGGAGGGAGGGGGGTGTGGAGGAGTTCAAGCAAGCCATAGTACTGAGGAGAGACTTGAGGATGGGTAGGGGGAAGGCTGCTGCCCAGGCCGCCCATGCTTCCTGTGAGGCCGTATTCTTGGTTCTGAGGAGTGGTAACGAGGTGTGGCTGAGGTGGCTGGAGGAGTGGAGGGCGAGGGGCCAGCCTAAGATAGTTTTGAGGGTTGATAGTGTTAGAGAGCTGGGGGAGATTTACTCGGCCGCCGTGGATGAGGGCTTGCCATCTTCATTCATAAGGGATGCCGGGAGGACCCAGCTAGAACCGGGGACGCCCACGGCAGTCGCTGTCGGGCCAGCGCCATCCAGCAGGGTAGACAAGATAACCGGGAGGCTTAAGCTCTACTAGACTCCCCTAGACCTCCTACTCTAGATTGCTATTAGATCCTGGAACTCCTCCTCGCTTATCGTGGACCCGCAATAGACGCACCTATACTTGGCCGGGCTTCTTGAGACCAGCCTCATTCTGGGCGTGGCCTTCTCCCTCTCCTTTCTAGTAATGCATGTAGGGTTGGGGCACCTGAGGACCCCAGAAGCCTCTTCCGGGAGGTCCAGCCTCCTCTTCTCCACCACCTTATACTCCCTCACGACGTTGACTGTCGCGCCCGGCGCGACAATACCGAGAGCCTCGAGGGAGAGGTCCTCGACACCATAGCCCTCTATCTTCACGATATCCTTCCTACCCATCTTTCCGCTCTCAGCGTTTATGACAATAGCTATCCTACCGCTGTACGGTTTTGGCGGCAGTAGACCCAGCACTCTTAGCACCGTGAACGCCCTCCCAGGGGGTATGTGGTCCACCACAACACCCTCCCTAATCTTCCTCACCAGCAGCCCGTCTCCTCTATCCATCCAGGCTCACCCCGCCAATACCAGGTGGAGTAGGGCTATTCTGACATCAACCCCTAGCCTAGCCTGGAGGTAGTAGGCTTGGTATGGGCTGGCGTCTACACTGAAGTCTATCTCGTCTACCCTAGGCAGTGGGTGGAGGATCTTAAGCCCCTCCCTAGCCTTCGATTTGAGCAGGTCTATTGTAACCCTGTAGCTCCCCTTCAGGGCTTCATACTCTCTAGGGTCAGGAATTCTCTCCTTCTGTATACGGGTTACATAAAGTACGTCTAGCTCTGGAAGCACCTCCGTGAGGCTCTCCACCTCGTTGTACTCAAACCCCCTTGACTCGAGGACCTCGATGACCTCACTCCTAGCCCTTAGCTGCGGAGGGCTTATGAGGTACACGTGTCTTGGTTTGAAGAGCGTGAGGCCCAGTATGAAGCTGCTAGCCGCTCTCCCATACCTGAGGTCTCCCAGGACGCCGTATACAAGGCCGTCTATCCTACCGAACAGCTTCCTGACGGTGTAGAGGTCTAGCATTGCCTGCGTCGGGTGGTGCTGCCTCCCATCGCCGCCGTTAATCACTGGTGCCTCCGCGATTTCAGAGGCGTATAGAGCTGCACCCTCGTACTTATGCCTTATAACAATGGCGTCCGCGTAGGAGTCTAGCATTGCTATCGTGTCTGCCAGGTTCTCGCCCTTAGCCACGCTTATAGCTTCCTCGCCGCTTATCGATATCGTCGCAGCGCCTAGCCTCTTGGCTGCGGCCTCGAAGCTCATCCTAGTCCTAGTGCTTGGCTCGAAGAAAGCTAGGGCTACGATACGCCCTTCCAGACTCCTCCTACGGATAAGCTCTTTAGACCGGTCAGCGTGGGAGAAGAGCTCTTCTAGGTCCTCCCTCGTGAAGTCTAGGATGGAAATTACGTCTCTACCCCTGAAGGGGTTGTCAGGCACAACCCGCACCTTAAAACCTATTCTCGCATTGGGGGTTTTAGGGGAATATGGGTTGTAGGGGCTCCTCTCCTGATTCTCCGATAATATACGGAGCTATCTCCACGTACTCCCTAATTGTAGACGTCTCTATCTTGGGGAGGAGTACTCTCTCTATCTGGAAGAAGCCAGCGTAGCTCGCCATCCTCACCTCTATCCTAACCGGCCTGAGCGATCCCCGGGTTATAGAGACTTGCTTTATGCTTATAGCGCTGAGGCTGTGCATGTCCAGCTTCCCCCTCATATAGGGTATCCTAGCCCTTCCTTCAGCCATGTCAGTGGCGTCCGCCACCTTGACAGCACTGGCCTCTACTGTGAGGGCTCTAACGTTGGGTGCAGTCGCGTAGATGGCGTGCATCACCTCGGACTTAAAGAAAACCCTCCTAGAAATACCCCAGTCGGGGAACACTTCCCCGACGATCCTCTCTATTATCCTCTCCGCCATCATCGCCCCGATTAGCTCGTGCTGCTCTCTATGAACGCTATTGCCAATATCGTGGAGGAACGCGGCTATGAGGACAACGGCCTTGGCCTCCTCAACGTCCTCTAGTGTCTGCGATGATAGCGTTGATGGCATGACGCCGTAATCTAGCAGGAGGTCGAAAATCTCTAGCGCCGAGCCTGAGACTATCCTCGCGTGCACCGGCCCGTGGTCGTTGTATAGGAGCCTGCCTACAGCCATAACGTTGGACATCCTCTGTAGAGCGTTAACCTCCTCATCACGGTCTAGCAAGCCGTATATCTTCTCGAGGACCTCGCTCCCCCTTACCTTCTCCCTGACCAGGCCTGGATTAACAACTACAGCCATTAACCGCCAACCTCTTCCATGACCCACCGCATATAGCTGTCATTCCCCCTGGCTACATCCAGGGCTAGAATCTCGGGGACCGTGTATGGATGTATCTCTTTGACTTTCTTGATGAGGGCGTCTATGGCTGCCTCCGACGTCTTCACTATCAGGAGGTCCTCGTCATCCATATTTATCCTGCCTTCCCACCAGTAGTAGCTCCGTATGCCTTTCACCACATTGACGCAGGCGGCCACCCTAGACTCTACCAGCTCCCTGGCTATTCTCTCCCCATCGCCCTTCGGAGCCGTTATAAGCACCACTTTGACGCCCACTATGACCACCCTACGTCTGGAATAACTTGGGGAGGGAGGAGGTAAAAATTGGGTCTTCACGCTTGGCCTTTCGGGCCCTTCACCTTCGCTTTAGAATGTAGTGTATAGGCTTCTCTAGCGCCAGCTCAGCCACCTCCTTGACCGACTCAGACACGCTGGGGTGCGGGTGTATGGTTGACGCTAAGTCTTCTACAGTCGCTCCCATCTCTATCGCCAGGGTTGCTTCGGCTATTATCTCTGAGGCATGGGGAGCAGCTACATGGAACCCTAGAACGGCTCCTGTACTCCTCTCGTAGACTATCTTGGCAAAACACTCCCTACACCCCTCCAAAGCAACCCTAGCTAGAGCAGCTAGAGGTAGGCGGGTTTCAGCTGCGTCCACACCCATCTTTTTAGCCTCATCCAGCGTTAGACCTGTTGTCGCCAGCTCTGGGTCGGTATAGACTACTGCTGGGACAGCCCTAGCATCATAGGCTGCTGTGGAGTCGCCTGCAGCCCTCTCTGCTGCAACTACGCCCTGAAGGAAGGCTTTGTGTGCTAGGAGCGGAGGTCCTGAGACGTCTCCGGATGCGTAAACTCCAGGCGACGTGGTCTCCATGCCCTCATTAACCACTATGTAGCCATGGCTATCCGTCTTCACGCCCAGGCCCTCCAGCCCCAGACCTCTCGAATTAGGTTTCCTGCCCACGGCTACGAGGACGGTGTCGAACTCCTCCTCTCCCACACCAGATATTCTTGCTTTCGCATACCCCTCCCTCCTCTCGAGGGACTCAACCTTCCTGCCTGTAAGGATTCTGACGCCCTCGCTCCTCAGCCTCCTCTCAACTACTCGCGAGAAGTCACGCATCATGGTAGGTAATAGCCTCTCCATGAGCTCTACGACGGTAACCTCAACCCCGAGACGCGACATCACTGTAGCATACTCCACACCAATATAGCCGCCGCCGACTATCAGCATCCTCCCCGGCTTCCTCCTCAGCCTCAGAATACTCCTATTATCATGCACTACATCCCCGTCAGGCTCCAAGCCAGGTATGCGTGCAGGGCTAGTTCCCGTAGCCACGATAAGCTTCTCATAACCAATACTCCCCACGCCCTCAACCTCAACCACACCGGGCGCCGAGATCCTCGCCCTACCCCTGAGGACCTCAACACCATACCCCTTTAGAAGGCTAGACACACCTCCCGAGACGCTCTCGACAACACCACTAACCCAATCCATCAGCCCCTCAAAGTCGATCTCCACATAACCCTTAGCGAACTCGAGCCTCGCTAGCGAGGCGGCCAGACCACTAGGATAGAGGAGGGCCTTAGTAGGTATGCACCCATAGTTTGTGCACTCACCCCCGAGACTATCAGCCTCCACAAGCGCCACGTTAAGACCAAGCTGGGATGCCCTAACTGCAGCCGGATAGCCACCAGGACCTCCACCAATCACAACTAGATCGAACTTCTCCACGGGTCACCACCCAAAGCCTTCTCAAAACCCTAAAACACAATAACTATGAAGTAGATCCTACCTCAACATTATTACCCTTATAAATATAGGGGTCACTGGAACTCGTGGTCCTCTGCAAAGAGTAGCGCCGGGTTCTCTAGCAGCTTCTTAATCTCCATGAGGAATCTTGTAGCGTAGGCTCCTTCGACGACCCTGTGGTCGAAGCTTAGAGATATTATAGCTATTTTTCTAGGCTTTATCTCCCCGCCGATGTAGACAGGCCTCTCAACTATCCTGTGGACACCGATTATGCCGACGTTGGGAGGGTAAATTACTGGGAAGCCTATCACCGTACCAATGCTTCCTACGTTTGTTATGGTGAATGTGGCCCCGCTGACGTCCTCCAGCTCTAGCCTGCCCTCCCTCGCCTTCCTCGTGAGCTCGGCTATCTCTCTTGCGATAGCGAAGAGGCCTTTCTTCTCAACGTTCTTTACCACAGGTACGACCAAGCCCTGTGGGGTGTCGGCGGCGAAGCCTATGTTGTAGTAGTGCTTGACTACTATTTCCATCTTGTCCTCATCGAGCTCTGCATTCATCAATGGATACTTCTTGAGCGCCTTCACTACGGCCTTAAATATGAAGGGGAGGAACGTCAGCTTAACACCCTTCTCCTCGGCATCACTCTTCAAGCTCTCCCTCAGCCTAGAGAGCTCTGTAAAGTCGACTTCCTCAGCGATGTATGCATGCGGTATTCTAGACTTGCTGAGGCTCATGCTCTGCGCCATAGCCCTCTTAACCCCCCTAAGGGGAAGCCTCTCCTCAAGGGCCTGCTGTTGAGTAGGCTCTACAACAGGCTCTCTAGCAGGCCTTGCTACTGCCGCGATCTCCCGCGCTGCTCTCCTGACGTCCTCCTCTGTTATCGCGCCCTTAGGCCCTGTCCCCTTTACCAGAGCTAGATCTACACCTAGCTTCCTAGCTAGCTTCCTTACCCTTGGAGGCGCTCTTATCAGAACTTGGCTTCTAGCCGCTTGCTTTGGCTTCACTCGCTCTTCCTTACTCGTTTTGGCCCCGCCGCCAGACATTGTAGCCTGCTGCGGACTGGTAGCCTCTTCGACCCTCGTTGTCTCGCTCCCATCGCTCACCTCTATCTCAGCTATCGGATCACCCACGTTAACCACGTCACCTGGCTTGGCGAGGAGCCTGGCCACTCTCCCTGTGTAGGGTGACGGTATTTCAACTGTTGCCTTCGCAGTTAGCACCCGCACCATGGGCTGGAATTGCTTAACTTCGCCGCCCTCCTCGACAAGCCACTCTACTATCTCTCCCTCAGCTATCCCCTCACCTATATCAGGCAGCTTCACCTGGACGATTCTAGGCATTTTGGATCACCACTCCATTACCTCGGATATTGCCCTGTAAACCTTGGCTAAGTTAGGCATGTATAGCCTCTCGTGAGCTAGCGGGAAGGGGGTGTCATAGCTGGCTACCCTCTTAATTGGCCCCCTAAGGAGGTCGATGTAGTTCTCGCTTATGTAGGCGGATATCTCGGAGGCGGGGCCTAGGATCTTGCGTGCCTCGTGGACAACGACAAGCCTCCCAGTCTTCTCAAGGCTCTTCACCACTAGGTCTCTGTCCCAAGGATGTATGGTCCTAAGGTCTATCACTTCGATGCTCCAGCCGTGCTTTTCCTCGGCGAGCTTGGCTGCCTCCATGCTGACATGCAGCATCGCACCCCAGGACACGAGAGTCACATCGCTTCCCTCCCTCACAATCCTACCCTCGCCTAGAGGAATCGTATAGTCGTCTTCTGGAACCTCCTCCTTGATAGTCCTATATATGCTCTTGGGCTCTAGGAACACCACCGTATCGTCAGCCCTGATTGAGGACTTGAGCAGCCCTTTAGCGTCTCTAGGCCCCGAGGGCATGACGACGTAGAGTCCAGGTGTGTGCTGGAAGTAGGGCTCGTTGCTCTGGCTGTGGTGCATACCACCCTTTATGCCTCCACAGCACGGCCCCCTAATCACGAGAGGTACCTCGTACATGCCTCCACTCCTGAACCTATACCACGCAGCATTGTTCACTATGTGGTCGAACGCCTCGTATATGAAGTCTATGAACTGTATCTCGGCAACTGGCCTCATACCGTAGAGTGCCATCCCTATGGCGAACCCTACGATCCCCATCTCGGAGAGGGGGGTGTCGATCACCCTCTCCGGGCCGAACTCGTCGATCAAGCCCTCGGTAACTAGGAATACTCCGCCCCTCCTACCCACATCCTCTCCGAGAACGACTACCCTGCTGTCCCTCTCCATCTCCTCGCGGAGGGCTGTGTTGAGGGCTTGAACCATATTCATCACGGGCACCAGCCGCCACCCCCAGGAGTTTAGTGGGAGTCTCCTAGCCCAAGCTCCTGCATCAGCCTTAGAACCTCCTCGAGATCCCTCCTCTCTTCAGCTATGAACCAGGGCTCCTCCTTGTATACGTTCTCGAAGAACACATCCTTGGGGAGCTCTGGCTTGGATAATACCTTCCTAGCTATCTCCTCCACCCTCTTATCCCATTCCCTCTCAACCTCTAGTGCCTCCCTCTCCGTCATTATCCCATTTTTCTCGAGGAACTTCCTGAGCCTACGGAGAGGCTCGTACCTCTCCATATGCCTCACCTCCTCTTCAGGTCTGTACCTCGATGGATCGTCGGCTGTTGTGTGGGGGCCTAGCCTGTATGTGACTGCCTCTATGAGCGTGGGGCCCTCTCCCCTTCTGGCCTTGTCGGCCGCCTCGCTGACGACCTTGTATACTACCAGTGCATCGTTGCCGTCGAGCCTTAGCCCGGGTACGCCGTAGGCTAAGGCTTTAACCGCTATGGTTGGGGAGGCCGTCTGCCTTAGTCGGGGCACGCTTATCGCCCACTGGTTGTTCTGGACCACGAATACTGCGGGGACCTTGAATACGCCCGCGAAGTTGAGGCCTACGTGGAAGTCTCCCCTGCTCGTTGCGCCGTCGCCGAAGAATGTGAGGGAAATAGTATCCCTACCCATATATCTCATCGCATATGCCGCCCCCACAGCGAGCGGTATCTGGTTGCCAACGGGGACCGGAGCTGGGACAAGGTTGTACTTCCTGTTACCGTAAATGGCGAAGTCGCTACCCTTCAGCGGGTCGTCAGCGTTGGCTAACGCCCTGTCAAGTATCTCCTCTTCACTCATTCCACGCACGAGGTAAGCACCCAGCTCTCTATAGCTTGGAAACACCCAGTCATCGGGCCTTAGCGGCATGGTAGCTCCTACCGCTACCGCCTCCTGACCCTTGTTGGGTGCGTGTAGCGCCACTCTACCCATTCTCTGAAGCCTCAGCAGCCACGAGTCTATGACCCTAGCCCTCACCATATACTCGTGAATCTCTACTAGCTTCGATTCTGGTATCTTAGGGAGGAGGCTCTCGTCTACTACGTTTCCCTCCTCGTCTACAGCCCTCTTGAACCCCAGAGCCTCGCCGAGCCAATCCCTGTACTGCTCGAGGATCTCTTGGGGGGCAGGCTTGAAAGGCGTGTCCAGGAGGCCTGTCTTACTCATAACGGTGCCCGTGATACACTAGATTCCCGAGTAGTCCTTTTAACCATGGTAAAATCCAGCGTTTTGAACACCTAGACTCCCAGTCAGGAGGGTGGCCGACTTCTAGACCCGTGAAATACCTAATGTAAATACCACCGCAGCCACCTTCTGAGATGGGTGGATCGCTGTGGAGCCAGGCAGCACCCAAGGCGGCCTTCCATGGGAGTCCGAGTCTGTTAGAGCTGTGAGGGAGAGTGTGAGGGAGTTTGCAGAGAAGTACGTAGCCCCTAGGGCCAGAGAGATAGACAGGGATAACGCGGTCCCAGAGGACCTTTTGAAGATGGCTGCAGACATGGGCTACTTCAGCCTCCGCGTGCCTGAAGAGTACGGCGGCCCAGGTCTTAGCCTACTTGAGAGCGTTGTAGCCATTGAGGAGCTATCCAGGGCAAGTAGCGGGCTCGGGCTAATATCAGTTGTTAGCGGCAGCATGGTTGTCTACCCTATAGCCCGCTACGCAAAACCTGAGACTCGCGAAAAATACCTGGGGCTCCTCGCGAAGGGAGGTATAGGGGCCTTCGCCCTAACCGAACCATGCTGCGGCAGCGATGTTGCCTCTCTTCAAATGACTAGGGCGTATAGGGATGGCGACGAATATGTCGTTACTGGCCAAAAGATCTTCATAACGAACTCGGTTTACGCCGACTTTTTCATAGTAGCCGCACGCACTGGTAGGGTTGAGGAGAGGCATAGAGGGATCTCCCTTCTAGTCGTCGATAAAACCAGCTGCGTAGACGTCTCTAAGCTCGAGATGATGGGCTATAGGGGTAGTGGGACCTCGCTCGTCTACTTCAACGACTGCAGGATCCCCGCAGAGAACCTCCTAGGCGTTGAGGGTGAGGGCTTCAAGAAGGTTATGATGACTCTCAACGAGGGTAGAATATCAACCAGCGCCAGCGGCCTCGGCGTCATGCAGGCAGCCTTCGACCTCGCTTTCAGGCACGCAATGGAGAGGGAGAGTATGGGAAGGCCTCTGATTGAACACCAGTTCGTCGCCGGCATGCTAGCTGAGATGCTGAACAAGCTAGAGACCAGCAGGCTCCTCGTCTACACTGCAGCCTTCAAGCACGACTCCGGTAGCCCCGACTACGTGAAGTACGCCAGCCTGGCTAAGCTACACACAGCAACCTCAGGCGTAGATCTTGTTAGGATGGCTATGCAAGTTCTGGGTGGAACAGGGTACAGCAGGGACTCGGATGTTGAGAGACACTATAGGGATATCAAGATGATAGAGATCGGAGACGGTACAAACGAAGTTCAGAAAATGGTGCTGGCAAAGTTCCTCCAGGGAAGGATAAAAGTCTAGACATCACTCCAGCATCTTTCTAGCGGCCCTCCTAGCGAGCTCCTCAGCCGCCCTGAAAATCCCCTCCCCAGTCCTAGCAACCTCCTCGAGATACCCTAGGCTCTCCATATGGGCCTCCATCACCTTCGCACTTAGCATGCTCTCCGCCATCATCTTCGCCATCAGTATCCTCCTAGCCTCCACCTTCCTCCCGCTCCATCCAGACTCCCGTAGGAAGTTCCAGTGCTCCTCTATAACGTCTACTAGGCTGTCAATCCCCATGCCTAGGACAGCACTAGTCTTGACCAGCCTAGGCTTCCAACCGCTCTCCCTCCTACCGATGTCCTCCCTCTCGAGAGCGAACTGGAGGTAGGCTGCAGTCTTGTTTGCCTCGGCCTTATCACTCTTGTTAACAACATATATATCACCTATCTCCATAACCCCCGCCTTGAGGGCCTGGACATCATCGCCCGCCCCTGGCATTGTGACGACTATGATTGTGTGTGCGGCGTTGATGATGTCAACCTCGCTCTGACCCACTCCCACCGTCTCAACGATTATCTTGTCATATCCCATTGCGTCGAAGACCTCTATCATAGCTAGTGCGGCTGTGCTGAGCCCGCCTTTTACCCCCCTCGTGGGTATACTCCTTATGAAAACTCCCGGGTCTGAAGCGTGTTCTTGCATCCTCAGCCTATCACCCATAATACTACCCCCGCTGAAGGGGCTCGACGGGTCTATGGCAACAACAGCAACCCTATAACCCCTCCTCCTCAGAGCGCCGATCACCCGCGACGCGAGAGTGCTCTTACCAGCACCCGGTATGCCTGTGAACCCTATGACCTGGGCTCTGCCAGCCCTCTTGGCCAGCCTTTCTAGGATTTGGATCGCGTGGGGCGTAGGGTGCTCTATTAGAGTTAGGAGCCTTCCAAGGGCCCTAAGGTTCCCTTTTTCCGCTCTCTCTAGTAGCGCTTCAATACTAGCAGCCTCCAACCCCCGTCACAGCCTCCTCCCTACTCCTCTTCTCCTCTGCCAGCTTTCTAACCTTCTCTATAATCTCGGCTAGGCTCGTACCAGGGAGGAATATCTCCCTAATACCCAGCCTATAGAGGGGCTCCAAGTCGGGCACTGGTATTGTGCCGCCCAGCACAACTGGTATGTCGTCGGCACCTAGATCCTTTAATTTAGTCATGAGCCTCTTCATCAAGTGTATGTGGGCACCATTCAATATGCTAACGCCTATCACATCAACATCCTCCTGCACAGCTGCTAGAGCCACCTGCTCAGGCGTCTGCCTTAGCCCAGTGTAGATTACCTCGAAGCCTGCATCCCTCAGCGCTCTGGCTACTACCTTCGCCCCCCTGTCATGCCCGTCCAGCCCCATCTTGGCCACTAAAACCTTGAACCGCCTGACCGCTCCTCCAACGGCCTCAGTACTCTGGAGGCTCGACATAGACGCCGTACACCTCCTTCAAAACCCCCATGATTTCGCCTAGGGTGGCGTAGGACCTCCCAGCCTCGAGAACGTAGGGCATTAGATTCTCGCCCCTCTCAGCAGCCCTCCTGAGGTCCTCGAGGCTCCTCTTCCACCTCTCCTGGTTCCTGTTAGCCCTGACCTCCTTAACCCTCCTCTTCTGCCTCTCCTCTATCTCCTCCTGGTCGAACTCTAGTAGTGGTACATTCCTAATCTCGTCTATATCATCACTCCTAAATATGTTGACGCCGACTATGAACTTCCTACCCTCCTCTAGATCCCTCTGGAACTTGTATGAGGCGTCCATAATCTCCCTCTGGGGGTACCCCTTCTTAACGGCCTCGAGCATCCCGCCCATGGACTCGATTCTATCGATATACTTCCACGCCCTCTCCTCGATCTCGTCCGTAAGCCACTCCACGTAGTAGCTACCGCCAAGCGGGTCTATAACGTCGGCCACACCAGACTCGTATGCTATGATCTGCTGGGTCCTCAACGCTATTTTTGCCGCGAACTCGCTCGGCACTCTGAATGGCTCGTCGAAGCTATTAGTGTGGAGGCTTTGAGTACCTCCAAGCACAGCAGCGAGCGCCTCGAGGGTCGTCCTTATTATGTTGTTGAACGGCTCCTGAGCGACAAGGCTAACTCCAGCAGTCTGGGTGTGGAACCGGAGCCACATGCTCCGTTGCTTCTTAGCCCCGAACCACTCCCTCATAATTTTGGCCCACATCCTCCTAGCAGCTCTAAACTTGGCTATCTCCTCGAAGAAGTTTATGTGGGAGTCGAAGAAGAAGCTGAGTCTAGGGGCGAACTGATCTACGTCGAGACCCCTAGCTATAAGCTGCCTAACGTACTCTATGCCGTCGGCGAGTGTGAAAGCCAGCTCCTGGACAGCGGTGGCTCCAGCCTCCCTTATGTGATAGCCGCTTATGCTTATTGGATTCCACTTTGGCAGGTTCTTAACACTCCACTCCACCACGTCCATAGCTATTTTGACAGCTGCCTCGGGCGGGAACACGTAGGTTTTCTGCGCTATGAACTCCTTTAGAGGGTCGTTCTGGGTGGTTCCTCCGATGCGATGGTAGGGGACTCCTTGCTTCTCGGCTACCGCAACGTAGTATGAGAGGAGTACTGGGGCCGGCGGGTTTATGGTCATATTCGTCGTGACCTCGCCCATGTTTATCCCGTCGAAGACTATCTCCATGTCTCTTAGCGAGGCTATGTTAACCCCCTCTATACCAACGTGGCCCTCAGCGAGGGGGTCGTCTGGATCGATACCTACCAGTGTTGGCTCGTCGAATGCCAGGCTAAGACCGGTTTCGCCGTGCTGTATCAGGAACTTAAGCCTCCTGTTAGTCTCCTCCGGCCCGCCGTAGCCCGAGAACATTCTCATAGTCCATAGCTTGGCCCTATACATCGTCGCATGTATGCCTCTAGTGAATGGATACTCGCCCGGCAGGCCCAGCTTCTCAAGATAGCTCCAATCCTTGAGGTCCAGGGGGGTGTAGACGTCCTTCACCTTTATGTCGCTAAGGGTGGTGAACTCTTCCATTCTCTCGGGCATCCGCTCCAACCATTTGGGGAGAGTTTTCTCCCTCCACTCCTTCAGCTTCTCCTCGATCCTCCCGAGCTCCTCGCCGTCAAACATAACCACGGCTAGGCACCACCCTCTCTTTAAGCCCGGCCATTCAGTCTAGTCTAGACTTGTGATCTATATATCGGGGGTCTTCAGCTGGTATTAAGTCGCTCCTGGATACCCTATCCAGGGGACCCTAGTCTTGGGAGGCAGGATCAAAGTATTCTCAGAGGTCCTAAATAGGGAGATCGAGATACCTGAAAGGCCTTCCAGGATAGTGAGCATAAGCCCCGCAATAACTGAGACGCTATACCTCCTTGGCCTTGAGGACAGGATAGTCGGGGTTAGCATTTACGACCACAAGCCCCCGAGAGCTAGGGAGAAGCCAAAGGTCGGGAGCTACTTCAAGGTTAACATGAAGATGCTTGAGGACCTCAAGCCCGACCTAGTACTTATCACTACTGGCGCTCAGAGGAAGGTGTTGTGGGAGCTTGCAGAGAAGTACCCCACATTCCCAATCCCCCTGCCAGTCAGCCTCTCGGGCATCATTGACAGCGTTGCCCAGATAGGCCTTGTCACCGGTGAAATGGAGAAAGCGACTGAACTAGAGGCAAACCTATCCAGGGCGATACCCGAGCTACGATTTGCCCTCAGCGGGGTTAAGGCATACTACGAGGTCTTTCTGGGGGGCCCCGTAACTACAGGGGCCCACACCTACATAGCTGACGCATTCAGGCTTATGGGGCTTGAGACACCCTTCGCCGGCGAGAGGACAACGTGGATATACAACCCCCCCGCCGAGAGGATAAACGAGTTCTCGCCGCAGTACATAATCTACGAGTACAGCTCATACGCGCCAACAACCCCGGAGAAAGTTAAGGAGGAGCTGTCAACGAGAGGGGTAGAGCTTGAGAGCGACACCAAGATAATCCTCCTAGAGCCAGACAGCCTAGCCCATTATGGGCCTAGCCTCTTCGACACCCTAAGGTGGCTGGCTAGAGAGATTAGATCTCAGGATTCGTAGGTCTGCGGGAGAGACTCGTCTAGATAGAGTCTAGTCCTCCTTAACAGACTCATAACACGATACATAAAACCCTCTATCTCCCTCCTTAAACCAGGCTCTGGCGCCCTCTCGGCGAGAACTACCTCCATAACCTTCCCATAGCTCTTATACCTCCTGTTGAGCTCGAACCAATTAATACCCTTAAGCCTCTCCTCAATGCCAGCGTCTCGTGGCAGCAGCCCGGCCAGCATCATAAGGGAGATGATAGGATAGCCCACGTACCCCCTGTAAATAGTGCCGTTATCACTGCTGTAAACTCGGGCCTCCCCTCCAGAAGACACCTCCAGGTATACCCTATACTCTAATGGCCTACCTGAGGAGCTAACCCTCGCAGCCCACAGGTTGTTCCTAGATACAACGATTCTAACTCTCCCGTCAGCTATAGCTCCTGCAGCTTCGAGGACCTTGATAGCGGGAGGTGGGCGGAGCCTTCTGATGGCCAAGCCAGCGGACCTCCAACAACGTCCCTAAGCTATATATCTATCTGGAAGCACCTAAGAAGGTCTCCATAACCCCTCTCCCAAACCAGCCTAACGACGTCCTCCAAACACTTTTCGCTGACCCCACCCGTTTTGGAGAGGCTCTCCCAGTCAAATCTCGAGAGTATCCTGAAAGCCGCCTCCAGAAAACCCTCCTGCGCTTTAGCTGCTGCTGCCGAAGCAATCAAGAGGGCTTTAACCTCAGAGTTATCCTTATATTTAGCCAGCATCTCCTCGAGGGATTCGTGGGCCTCCCAAAACCTCCCGTCCTTGATCAAATCTAACACTCTGACGATAGAGGCCGCCTGCTCTCTCTGGGGCTTCTCCACACTTCTGCCTCCTACTATCTCAACAATCTCCTTCTCCAAACCCCCGCAGCATGAGTGAACCAGGTCTACTTCCACCCTCCTGTCAGATATTCTAACGTTGCAAGACCTTACACAAGCTATCTCTTTAATAGCCTTCTTGAGAGCCTGAGAGTGGAGATTAGGCTTCAAGCCCGGATTATCTACAAATAGCAGTTCACGCTGCTCACCGCACTCCACTATCCTTTCACCCTAGAGTCACATCGAGGTACATCATTATTATGAAGCCAGCGAAGAATCCTATGGTTGCCAGGTCCTCGTGCCCACTTCTATGGCTTTCCGGCAGAGCCTCATAGCTCACTACATATACCATCGCTCCAGCCGCGAAGGCTAGAGCCGCTCCTAGCAGGTTTGGGTTGAAGCCTAGGAATAGGGCTACCGTTATGGCAGCTAGGACCTCACTGAGGCCGCTCAGCACGGCTATGCCTATGGCTACCATGAGGCCACCCGTAACTGCGTAGACAGGCATTGAGACTGCAAGGCCCTCTGGGAAGTCTTGTGTGCCAATAGCTAGGGCCACCGCTATACCCTCGCTGAGGCTGTAGGAGGCTGAAGCGCCTATCGACATGCCCTCCGGGAGGTTGTGCAGGATTATGGCCGTTGCCACGAGCCACGCAGCCTTTATCTTCCTCTTGAGCGTCTCTGGACCCTCGTACCCCTTAATTATGTGCTCGTGAGGTATCAGCCTGTTCAATACGTGTATCGTCACCGCCCCTACAAGAAACGAGACTATAACCAATACTATCCCGCTGAGCTCTATAGCTGGCAGTAGAAGACTGGTAAAGCTGGCTACAATCATTACCCCGCTGCTGAAGCCCATGCCTAGATCGAGGAATTTGTCGAAGGTCACTCTGCCCGAGAAAACTTGCTCAAAACAATCATTAATCCTCCAAGGCTCGTCATCAGGGCTGCATAGCCTGACAGAAGGAGGACCGCTATATACACGTTGCCCTTACTAGTATCCTCGACAAAAGAAGCAATAGCCTGAACAAGCGGCTCAACCATTCCTCAAGCCACCTTTAGACTTACTCCGCCAGCCCAAAACCACTCAATGGATACATTTGGATAGGCGCGCTAGGCGGTTTATTGAGCCTAACCTACTATTAATCTTACCAAGTCCAGAGATTAGTCTTACTGACCTCCAGGTCTTAAGACTTAAGACTCGCTACCACTCCACCACGTTTAATAGGCGGTGAGCGTCGTGGTAGCTGGGTGCGTGAACCTCGGTCCTGGAGGTAAAGCCCCTGATATAGTCAACGTGTTTATAGAGATCCCTATGGGGAGCAGCGTTAAATATGAGCTTGACAAGGATTCTTGCGTGATAACCGTCGATAGATTCCTATACACTAGTATGTCCTACCCATTCAACTACGGCTTTATACCCGGAACTCTCGAGGAGGACGGAGATCCCGTTGATGTTCTAGTCATCAGCAGGGAGCCAGTTCACCCTGGCGTAGTTATGGAGGCTGTGCCCGTCGCGGTTCTGGATATGGAGGATGAGGAGGGTCCGGATAGCAAAATAGTAGCTGTCCCAAAGCCGAAGCTCGACCCGACTCTTGCCACTATCAAGGATGTCCAGGACCTACCGGAGCCTCTCAAAGATAGGATCAAGCATTTCTTCGAGCGTTATAAGGAGCTGGAGCCGGGTAAATGGGTTAAGGTGACGGGGTGGAGAGGGGCCGAAGAGGCTAGGGCTATTATTAAGAGGGCTATTGAGAGATACTCCTCGCAGAGCTAGATGGTGGAGACCCTCTTGGATTCAGGCAGACAGCTAGCCACTCTTCAACTGCGGGTTCCCAAGACTTTAGTCGTAGCAGCTCTTCTCCTTATCACTCCCATCATAATGGGGCCAACGATAACAGCTATGAGCCAGCCCATAGGCTCAGAGCCCGGGATGGTTTACACTGTGGACTTTTACGTCCGGGACGCCGAGTCTGGTGGAACTCTAGGCTTCAGCAGGATGGTGTTCAGCTGGACTCCAGAGGAGAGACTGGAAAGGACGCCCATATACTCGTCGGGCCTCGCAGTTAGTGGGGAGAGTGCCGTAGAGCTGGTGTACTCAATCCTGACCACCCAGGCCTACGGGCAGCAAGTGAGGCTAGATAGGCCTATATACCTAGCTCACAGCGTCGTCGTGTATAGTGTTGACGGCGAGCCCTACTACTGTAGGCCAACAGAGGCTCTATCTATAAGAGGGTTCTGGCTAGTTAGGGGTGGTACACTTCAGTATGAAGGGTTTTCTATGATATCTCAAGGTATAGTTACATCGTTCTACGTTGCCACTGAGCCCTCTAGAGTGGAGACTCCACAAGGAATACTACTAGTTTCTGTAGAGGCCCAGGGAACGCTTGCATCCGCCAGCAGGCCTGTGTGCGGTGGTATGTTAGTTACTGAGCTTGAGAGGTACGCCATCCTACTAGTAGCTCTGGGAATAGGCTTTGGAGCGGTAGCAGGCTACATTAGGAGGGGGAGCCTCATTAATTCAGCTCTATCTGCTCCTGGCGGCGAAGCTATCGTCTCGTGATACCTTGGCTGGAAGAGGCTGAGCGTTTTGACGGTGAAGAATTAGTATGTGTCTCAACCGAGGAGTATTAATTAGAAGTTTAAAAATCCCGACGAGGATCACGCATTCCTGGGGGTGCCTGTAAGGATTGGCGACCTATGGTAAGGCGATAACCGCCGCCTACATAGGAATCATACTCCTGATAGCTACTGTAACAATAGGAGCCTTCACTAGAGCGTATGGCGCTGGCATGGGCTGCGGCCCAGACTGGCCCACATGCAACGGCAGCCTACTTCCCAACACCACCTTCGAGACTCTACTAGAGTATTTCCATAGGGTTGCTGCTGGAGCCGGATTCGTGGCGCTTGTGTACGCATCGTACGCCAGCATAAGGATAGGGGACAAGCCTCTTAAGACGCTGTCCAGTGCGACGATAATCGCGCTGGTGGCCCAGATAATACTGGGAGCTATAGTAGTATGGTACCATCTGAGCCCAACACTCTCTGCACTCCACACGACTCTAGCGATAATTACTGTGGCACTAGCGGCTGGCATGGTAGTTAGGCTCCATAGCGTTGGTAAGCTAAATAAATAAGGATATAATTTAGTATTTTAGTACTGCTCTGAATTCAGCTCCTGTTAGCTTAAACGCCATACTTTTTCCTGACAGTCCTCTAAGGCTCTCGCGGTCATAAACCGTAGGGGCTCGCACACTCCATAGATACATTATCCTAGCCACAATATTATCCAACCAATACACACATAATGATATTCTGGTGGCTCTAGCCTTGCCTAGAAGAGTATTGCTCGAGGACCTCCACGCGTCGCTGGGAGCAGTGTTCGGGGAATTTGCAGGCTGGAGCGTCCCAATGTCCTACGAGGGAACCCTAAAGGAGCATATGGCTGTAAGGAGGGAGGCTGGCATCTTCGATATAAGCCACATGGGGAGGATGCTGGTCTCTGGGGAGGGCTCCACCGAGCTCCTTGAAAGAATCTACACTAAGCGTGTATCTAAAACTAAAGTTGGATTCATGAGTGGGCCCACACTGGCTTTGAACGAGCATGCTAGGGTTAGGGACGACGAGATGCCATACAGGCTTGGGGAGGATGAGTGGCTTATTGTCCCTAACGCTGCTGTCGCCGACTCTATGTTATCCTACTTCAGAGAGACGGCAGAGAGTTTGGGATTAGAGGTTAGAATCGAGGACCTGAGGAGCAAATATGCGCTTCTAGCCCTCCAGGGGCCTAAGGCTGCTGATATCGTCGAAGCTCTAGGGGGAGGTGACCTTCTAGGCTTGAAGCCGCTCCAGTTTGTTAGAGGAGTCGAGCTTGCTGGTGTGAAGTTAGAGCTTGTAAGTAGGAGTGGGTGGACTGGGGAGGACGGTTTCGAGATTCTGGCTGAGCCTCAAGCCGCTAGGGCCCTCTTCTCTAAGGCGTTGGAGGCTGGGGCTAAGCCTGCTGGTATTGCAGCTAGGGATACGTTGAGGATTGAGGCGGGTTTCGTCCTAGGGGGGCACGAGTATGGCGAGGATCCTAAGAAGTGGCCCTGCGCTGTTAGCCTTAGGTACGGGCTGGGAGCTATAGACTGGGGGAAGAGCGGGTTTGTGGGTGAGGATGCGCTGAGAGCCTGCAGGCGGGAGGGTGTTAGGTGGATAAGGATAGGTTTAGTTATGAAGAAGAAGTATGCTAGGATGATACCTAGACAGGGTTATAGGCTCTATGTAGACGACGTGGATGTAGGCTGGGTGACAAGCGGCACGTACAGCCCTGTAATAGGCAGGGGAGTAGCACAAGCATACATCGACTCCAGATACGCCTACATAGGTGACTCTATAGAGATAGATATTAGAGGCAAGAGAGGGGAGGCCAAGATACAAGAGTTTCCCCTGGTTCCTCTGGGCGTTAAAACCGCTTAGAGAAGGCCTATCTGGATAGAGATGGTGAAGCAAATTAGGGGTTAGAACCTGCGCCTCACACCAGATATCAATAGCGCTAACGGCAGGTAAGCTAGGCTATGGGCGGCTTCACGGCCATGACATACTTGTGGAGGCCTGCTACTGCGGTGGGCTAGTGGACGTTGAGGCTATCCGGGACAATCTATCCAGGGTCCTCTCTCCGTTGAACAGTAGGGTCTTGGACGAGGCTATAGGTGTGGGGGGCGCGCTGATTGAGGACCTCATTCAATACTCTATCTCTCGTCTGCCGGATTCGATGGGAGAGGGGAGGCTATGCTCGGTCAAAGCTTCATGGGGGTTACCGCCGAGAAGCGTTGAAGTCACACTCTAACATATGGGGGAAAGCATTCGAACCCTAGTACCGAGAGGCTATACCCTCCCCCTAACTTGATCTTTGCATTACTCGGAAGCGCAATTCTGCCTTCTAAGGTTTTTATAGCCTCTATACGGCCCTCCGATAGGCTAGTCCACAGTGATATAATAACCCGCTCGTCAACATGCCTCCAATCCAACGCACTAGGGGTAAAATCTATCTCGAGGGATATCCTAGGGTCGTATACTCTAGATATCACCCCTTCTCCACCGCATTTAGAATAAAGAACTAGCCCTCCATACACCATGGCGAAGGCAGCAGCCTTCAGTCTGTGGCTCTCCAGCCTTCTCACAGGTTCCAGGCTCTGCTCTTCGAAGCTTCGTAATGAGGCCCTAACAACTTCGATGACCTCGCGATCAACCGTGTATAAGGTACTGCCTGGCCTCAGCGTTCCTGCGACTAGCAAGCAATCGCTGCAGATACCGAAGGTGATTGGTAGGGATACCCTGCATTTTGCATTGCCTATGGTGATGTAGGAGCCGGGAAGTAGCTCCTCCAAATAGCGAGACCTCCTGTATGCATCATCCACATCTACATATAGCCCTCTACCACTGCCCCCTGCCGGCCGCCGCCTAAGGCGTTAAGCCTGAGTACTGTGATTATAAACATGTTAATTAGGGTTGTCGACGAGTCGACCAGTATCTGCCTTGACAGTGCTTCCAGGGTTATTTCTCTCGAGATAAGGATAGTCTTCAGCTCTCTAGGAGAGGGCTGGGCCAGCACCTTACACTGTGGACATATCATTATCAGGCTCTGAAGTAGCTCTATGGAGAACTTCTCCCTCTCAACAGATGGGAGACCAGCCAGTACATCCCTATGCTTTTGAGAGAGGGCGATGCCCATGGTTAGCACCACGGCTTCCTTGCTCTTAGGCTTTTGAACTACGAAGGCTATCCTTGATGGCGCCTTGGCTTCTACTTTTATGGCCCATTCTACGGGGGCGTTTCTCGGTATGGTCTCTATCGATACATTGTAGTCGCCTGCGAGCCACGCTAGTATCTTGGTCTTAAAGTCTATAGACTCATCCACTCCTCGTCACCCAATATTTCCTTCTGCTCGGCTTCAACCCTCCTTACCAGCACTCTGGCGGTCTTCAATATAAAGTCCTCAGCACTCCTAACTTCATCCCTAGATGCTATCTCCCTAGGATCGCTAGGCAGGCCTACTCTCCCCAGGCTCCCTTTACCTATGAGCCAGGCTCTGAACCCCCCGGCCTCCACAAGCCTAGCCAGACTCTCGTGGGTGAGGCTGCCACCTGCAGACCACCAAGCCTCCCTCACGAAGCCCATTGCTAGGGCTCTAGCCATCTTGGGAGACCACTCGCTATAAATCTCCCTCGACTTTTCAGCCACTTCAACCAATACAGCATTGGGGTCTGCACCTGATAGTGGTGCGTGAACAGCAGCGGCCGCCAGGTCCTCGTCGAGAACTGGTTCTAGACTCCCATATAGCAATGCTAGGCTGGAGGCTAGGCTGCTGTGTATAACAGCCTCCATGAACGATTCTATCGGATCTCCTGCAGGAACCTCGCCCCCCTGGAGCGCTGCTTCTACCAGCTCTCTTGGCATGGGGTCTCCGCCGAACACCTCATCCCCGGCAAGTCCCCATGGGACACTCCATATCAGCCTGCCTCTATCGTCTAGAGGCTTCGCGACATTCTTGAGGGTTATATGTTCTAAGAGGTTGTTTTCACGCAGCTCACGGTAAAGCCTATAGCTGGAGGCGCACGTCTTATGGATATATATCACGACTCTTCCTCGCCTATTGAACGCCTGCCACCCCCTCAGTGGTTGATGGGTGTGTACAACGGTTTTTAACGCCTCAAAACCCTACTTTAACAGTGGTTAAAGGAGTAGGTTTGAGGTGTTCTGATATGTCACTGGAGGTAGTAAAGCTAACCGCTAAGATAGGGGAGAAGGTAGTCCTGAACCAGGTTGACTTCAGCCTAAAGTATGGAGAGGTACACGCAGTCATGGGCCCTAACGGTAGCGGGAAGTCAAGCCTGGCTTACATTATAGCGGGGAGAGAAATTTACGAGGTCGTGGAGGGAGACATATTACTCGACGGAGAGAGCATAAAAGACCTGCCTCCCGAGGAGAGGGCTCTGAAAGGGATATTCCTGGCTCAGCAAGACCCGCCGCAGATCCCGGGAGTGAGGCTCAGCAGCCTTATCGTAGCATTCATTAACAAGAGGCTTGGGGCCGAGGACCTCTCAAAGCCCGCTGACCCGGGTGTCGTTAAGAGGATGCACGAGGTAGCCACTAAACTCGGGCTGGATAGGACCATACTCGGTAGGGAAGTGAATGTTGGCTTCAGTGGTGGAGAGAAGAAGAGGAGCGAGCTACTGCAGGCAATGCTATTCGATCCCAAGATTGTAATCCTAGACGAGCCCGACTCCGGCCTCGATATTGACGGGCTTAGAATTGTAGCCTCATACATACACCAGCTAAGGGAGAGCGGTAAGGGGGTAATGCTGATAACACACTACGCTAGGCTTCTAGGCTACGTTCAGCCAGATAGGGTTACTGTGCTGTATAACGGTAAGGTCCTCGCGACTGGCGGCCCCGAGCTGGCGAGGACTGTTGAGGAGAAGGGATATGCCAGGCTCTACAGGGAACTAGCACGCCAGAGGGCTTGATTTGAGGTATGGAGTGGTAGTTAAGTGTATGGGAATCCGATATTTAACATGGGTTAAAGGTGGTTCGCGATGGGGGAGATGGTTGAGCTTAAGAGGGAACTCCTAAAGGATGTAGACCTAGCTGAGCAGCTCCTAGGTAGGGAGAAGCCGATAAAGTCCGAGGTCGAGATTAGGGGTAAGATAACAAGGAGCACAATAGAGGAGATCAGTAGGATTAAGGGAGAGCCTGACTGGATGAGGAGGCTCAGGCTGAGGAGCCTAGAGCTGTTCTACAAGCTTCCAATGCCTAAGTGGCTAACAGGCCTAGACGTTATAGACTTGGATGAGATGGTTGTGTACTCCAAGCCCGAAACCCAGAGGGTGTCAAGCTGGGATGAGCTGCCAAAGGAGATAAGGGAGTACTATGAGAAGCTGGGCCTTCCAGAAATAGAGGCCAAGTTCCTCAGCGGCCTTAGCGCAGTCTTCGACAGCGAGACCATCTATGCTAGGGTGAAGAAGTACCTCGAGGAGAAAGGCGTTATCGTAATGCCGCTAGAAGAGGCGGTGAAGAAGTATCCCGATCTAGTTAAGAGGTACTTCCTCAGGATATTCCCGCCCAGCGACCATAAGTTCGCCGCGCTTCACGGCGCCCTGTGGAGCGGAGGCACATTCATCTATGTTCCCAAAGGCGTTAAGATCAGGGAGCCGATAGAGAGCTTCTTCCTGATAGGGAAGAGTGGGGAGGGCCAGTTCGAGCACAGTCTGATAGTAGCTGATGAGGGGGCGTACGTCGAGTGGATTGAGGGCTGCAGCGCCCCCAGGCTGACCCGCCACAGCTTCCACGACGGCATGGTAGAGGCGTATGCCCATAGGAACGCTACTGTTAAGATAATAACAGTGCAGAACTGGAGTAAGGACGTCATAAACCTAAACAACAAGAGAGGGATAGCTGAGGACGGGGCCAGAGTGGACTGGATTGAGGGCAGTATAGGGAGCAAGATGACCTTCGTGTACCCGAGCACCGTGCTCAAGGGGAACAACAGCGCCAGCAGGAGCGCTGTGGTGACTATTGCCAAGGGGCCCCACATCAAGGATAGTGGTAGCAAGATGATACACGTCGGCAGAAATACCAGGAGCCAGGTGATAAACAAGACAATAAGCTCCGATGGAGGCGTAAACGTCTATAGAGGCATTATAAGGGTGGTTAAGGGTGCTAAGAACGCCGTGGCCAACGTAGAGTGTGAGTCCCTAGTTCTAGACGACCAGAGCAAGGCGCACACATACCCACACAACCAGATAGACGAGCCGTCGGCGAGCGTGAACCACGAGGCTAAGACCGGAAGGCTGACGGAAGAACAGCTATTCTACCTAACTAGCAGGGGTCTGAGCGAGGACGAGGCTAAGGGCCTAATAGTACTGGGCTTCCTAGAAGATGTCCTAAGGGAGCTGCCATTCGAATACGCCAACGTTCTGACAAAAGTAGTCAGGCTGGAGTTTAGCGAGTACGGTGCATTCGGCTAGCCACAGCGTGCAGGACAATCCCCCATAATTCTTATGTTTCTAGGAGGTGATGGTATGTGGCAGTTCGTATAACCTCAGAGGATGAATTGAAGAGGCTAGTCGAGACCCTCCCCTTCCAGTCTATTGCAGATACGCCAACAGTTAGGTATTACACGAAGTGGGAGGTATACAAGGAGTACATGGGAATGGATTATGCAGCGAAGGAAGACCAGCTTCCAGAGCAGCTTAATAAGGTTATCGAGGATGCAAGAACAATCGTGTTAGGCAAGGAATTAAGAGCTGCCAAGATGCCGGGAGGCGTCAATGTAGAGGACCTAGGCAGGGAGGGGGTCTCGACTTCTAACGGCAGGCTGAAGCCCTTCAGCCTAGTTAGATATGATACTGGAAAAATGCAGGCCTATCATGCCCTAAGATACAATCAAGGGGTTGGCATATACATTGATAGAGGCACCGACTTTGGTAAGATAGCCATAGTGTCCCTGGGTGGCGACGGCTATCTAGGCCACCACATAGTGCTGGAGGTCGGTGATGGTGCCAGGGGCGAGATTCTATTCATCGATTACCACGGATCCAGGGGCCTGAAGACCCTAGTCTTCGAGTCCTCAATAGGAGCAAGTGCTGAAGTCGAGTTCACAAACATAGCGCTACACTCCAAAGAGAGCGCTGTGTACACGCTGAGAGAGATCTATATAGGAGAGAAGGCGTCGATAACACAGTCATACCTGCTAAGCGGTGGGCGGATGACACGATTCCAAGACGACAACATACTTGAGGGGAGGCTCTCAAAGCTAGAGGCCAGAGCAAGTAGCGTCGCCAGGCCCAGCACCTCCAGCGACATAATACTCAGCAGCCTACACCATGGTGCTGAGAGTGAGGGAGACGTGAGGGCGCGGGGAGTAGTAGTAGGAAACGGGTATCTAGCCCAAAGAGGGGTGGCGATGCTGGGAGAGACGGCTAAGCTAGCCGCCTCAGAAGTGGAGAGCTACATATTCCTCCTAAGCGAGAACGGCAAGGGCTATGCAGTCCCGGTCCTTGAGATCCATACTGGCGACATCACTAGGGCTGGTCACTCGGCCGCAGTTGCTAGCCTCGCCGAGGATACCGTCTTCTACCTAAGGAGTAGAGGGTTGAGCGAGAAGGAGATTGTTAAGCTAGTTATGGAGGGAATAGGAAGGTTCTCAGGGGTAATAGAAAAAACCGGAATAGACTTTGGCTGGCTCGTCGACTTCCACTAAATAACTCTAAACCCTTAGGAATCCTCCAACTCATCCTCAGCCTCATCCAACAGCTCCTCAGCCATTTTCACCTTCTCCCTAGCATCCTCTATTAACGCCCTAGCCGTATCCACATCACCCGCCTCTAGCGCCGTCTCTGCATCCTGGAGGATTGCCTCGGCCTCCGCCAAGAGGTCCTTAGCCTTCCTAATCATCTCAAGGACTTCCTGGTTGCCTTCCATTCTCGCCTTACCCTCAAGCTTACCCGCCTCCATTCTTAGCTCTGCAACCTCTTCGTAGAGCTCTCTAATTGCCTCTCTTAACTCGCTGACCACGCCTCTGGCTTCTTCAGCCCTCTCTATAGCCTCTTCGGCGTAATCCATAGCTTCTTCCGCGTGTTCAATCGCCTGCCTAGCCAGCTCCAGGGCTGCACCATACCTTCCCTCGTCGAAAGCCTGCCTAGCCAGTTCTAGCGCCTCCTCTGCAAGTGCCAGCAGACTCTTGGCCTCGTCAAGCGCTTCGAGGGCTTCTTGGCTTCCCGAGTTGGCGACCCTCTCTTCAGCAGCTGTTATGGCGTCTCTTGCATTGGCTACGGCTTCCTCGGCCTCCGCTATGGCCTCAGCAGCTTCCTCCCTAGCTTCCATCACGGCCTCTAGGACGCCTTTCGCAGCGTTTAGGTAGGACTCCGCATCTCGCAATAGTGCCTTAGCCTCTGCAAGAGCCTCTCTAGCCTCATCTAGTCTCCCTTCCTGAGCTAGGCTCACCGCCTTTTCAGCTGCTGATATTGCTTGTTCTGCGCTAGATATAGCCTCGGAAGCTAGTCTTAGGGCCTCCTCTGAAGCTGCCTCCTCAGCTCTCACTCTGACTTCCTCTGCCTCACTCTTCACCTCCATGGCTTCCTCAACCACGTCCATAGCCTCCTCAACTATCTCCTCAATCTCCTCTGCAGCGTCATCCTCTTCATCGCGCTGAGTGGTAGTCTCAGTCGCCTCATCATCGTGTGGCTGGGTCTCTGTGTAGAAAGCCTCCATCATAGATTCTGCCGCGTCAATAAGGCCTTCGGCCTTACCCAGATATCCCTGAGCCTTGGCAACCTCCCTCATTATATAACCTATGGGAATATCTTCTCCGCTCTGCAGCAGACTCCTAGCCTCCTCCAGTTTCGCCTCGGCCTCGGCAATAGCCTCCTCCGCTTCCGCCAGGAGGGTCTCTATCTCCCCATCGCTCACTCCTAGAGACTCGTACTCTGCTCTTACAGACTCTAGCCTCTCTCTAAGCTCTAATATAGCCTCTTCCAGATCCTCTATCTTATCCTCAATTATGTTGAGAGCCACCTTCTCCCCAAGTCCGCCATTACCCATGGACTGCCTAGCCGAGGCTACACTCTCTATAATCGCCTTGGCTAGAGTAACGCCGCTCAGCGAGTCCTCAATTAAGAGCCTAACCTCAGGAGATGCCTCTTTAGGTAGCGAAGCGAGAGCCCTCTCCAGATTATCCTCTATAGCCTCGAGAACCTCTATCGCCTTATTTATATCCCCGCCGCTCTCCGTAGCTATCCCAGCAGCCGCTGCGGCAACCTCCATTCCAGCGGAAGCATTAAGAACGGCTTCAACCTCTAGAAGCATAATGGACGCTCTCTCAACCTCTCCCTCAACCGCTCTCATAAGAGCCTCAGATATTTTTAGCAGCGTTTCATCACCTCTAGCCTCAGCTATTCTGCCGATAATCTCGGCCGCTCTCGACACGACCTCCCTAACCCTTTCTTGCTCAAGCCTATCTGCATCCACGACTGAGGCTAGTATTAGGCCTATTTTCTTGTTAACCTCAACACCGTCCCTAGCCAGAGCTAGAGCCTCCTCTGGCGATAGCTGCGCTGGGTCTGGAAGGCTTGCTATTCTCTCCATTACTAGGACTTCCTCCTCGCCTAGCTTTACCTTCACCCACTGGTGCTTCTCTAGAATCAGCTTGAAATTCTCCCTGAGTATCTCCAGAGTTAGATAGACTTCTACATTCTCTTCGGGCGTGTTCTGGGCTAGATGGGCTGTAGCAGCCCCTGTTATCGCCACGAGAGGTGAGAGTAGCAGAAGCAAAACCACAGAGAGGCTTCCAGCGACCCTAGCCATACTCATCCAGAGCCACCCGCATGCCTCCGCAATGGCCCTATCGGTTCCCGTTTCTAATTTAGTATCCCCCTGGAACTGTTCCACCAGCGGCAAGTAGTCTGGTGGTGAACCGTTCCACCGAGGTTCCAGCAATGCCTCCTTTTAACCATCCCCGCGCATTTTAATCAAAGCCTGGATTCATTACGCCCTGGGTGGTGTCACTTGTGGTTAGATTGGTGGAGAGATGGTAGAATAGCAAGTCAGAGATCTATAGCGCTAGCTGCCACCATAGCTATACTGCTAGTTTTGTCACTGTCACTACACGCTTCGGCGCAGCCAGGCCTAGTTGAAGCTCAGATAGTAGTCAGGGGCGACGGTGTTGTGGAAGCATACCTTGAGGTACTTGCCGACCCTGGCATTGTAGAGGTTATGCTGCCAGCAGCCCCCATAGCTTCTACAGTGTTGGTAGAAACCGAGGACGGCGTTCCTCTAGTGCCTGTTGTTGAAGGTAATTCGCTTATCATCCCCCTCGAAGCCAGCTCTCAGGTGAAGCTTATGATATCTTATATTGTGGAGACAGTGGAGCAGGATGGCTACATATCCTTTGACGTCAATCCTTCGGGAGAGTTAAGGCTGGTTGTTGAGCAGGGCGTAATACTCTTAGGCCTCCCCGAAGGAGTTATCTCCTACGAGAGGATTGACGGCAGGCTAGCAATAGTTTTTACTGGAGAATCGACAATATCATTCGTACCTGCAGAATACGCTACAGAAACCACAGTAGAATCTCCTCCAGACGGCACAGCGACTCCAACGAGGGCTGAGGAGGGAGTCGAAGACGGCGATGCTAAGGCCGCTCCTATTGATTCGGTGCTTGGGGATCCCTTCATACTAGGTCTCATCGCCCTAGTAGCTCTAGCCCTTCTAGGGGGAGCAGCAGTATTCTTCTATCGCAGAACTCGGGGTGATGGTGGAGGACGGTCCTTGGAGGTTGAGACAGTCACCCTTGACTCCACAGATAGGGAGATCCTGGATCTGTTGAAGGAGCTAGGTGGAGAGGCCCCTCAGCCAGAGCTCCTGAGGGCTACTGGACTACCTAAATCAACTTTGTGGCGGAGGCTTAGGAGGCTCGAGAATATGGGTTATATTGAGGTTGTTAAGAAGGGTAAGTTCAACATTGTTAAGCTTAAGAAATACTACGCTCCCGGGGATGGAGAGGCTGGTCCAGGCTATTCTTAATACGATAATTAATAGTTTGGGGTGAATCTGCTCTACCGTATTATGTCTATCTACAAATTCTCATATATACACCTCCGGGATTCTCGAAAAACATCTCCGCACTTTCACTATTATTATTAACGATCTATGCGTCTAGGGTGTGTGAGATGAGTCAGAAGCCAGAGTGCAAGACTGAAGGCAACTATATCGTAGTCCCCAAGGGCCTCGTTAACGTGATAGTGGATGAGACCAAGATCAGCGGTGTTGACCCGAAAGGAGAGTCAACGATTTACAGGGGATTCACTATAGAGGATATTGGAGAGAACGCTAGCTTCTACGAGGCAACATACCTCATACTCTATGGAGAGCTGCCATGCGAGGAGGAGCTCAAGGAAGTCAAAAACAAGATAGACAAGTATAGGGGGCAGGTGCCCGAGAAGGTTTTTGACGCTCTAAAGCACGTACCCGTCACGCACCCCATGTACTATGGGATATATGGTGCCTCCCTTCTAGGCCAGTTCTACGCTAGCGACTGGAAGTTTGACCCAGACTTCCTATATGACCATGCCCTGAGGCTCACAGCGCAGCTACCCGTGATCTTTGCAGCCGGATGGAACCTAGCCCATAATGGAACGTTCCTGAGGCCCGACCCGACGAAAGACCATGCGTGGGATGTTCTAAGGATGATTACCATGAGGGAACCAACAGAGCTAGAGGCTAGGGCTTTCGAATCGACCCTAGTCATCTATATGGACCACGGCTTCAACGCTTCCACATTCACCACCAGGGTGATAGCTAGTACCCTAAGCGACCTCTACGCAGCTGTGGCGGGCGGTATTGCCGCCCTGAAGGGCCCACTCCACGGCGGGGCCAACGAGAAAGCTATGGAGATGTTCCTTGACGCTAAGAAGAGGGCCGAGGGGAAGGGCGTCCCTCTAGACGAGTATATAGAGGAATATATACTCGAGAAGCTCGCTAAGAAGGAGAAGATCATGGGCTTCGGACACAGGATTTACAAGCTGCACGACCCTAGGACGGATGTGGCAGCCAAGTTCGTTGCACAGCTGAAGGATGGAGACTACTGGATGAAGGTCCTCAAGAAGGCTGAGGAGGTTATGTGGAGGGAGAAGAAGATACCTGCTAACATCGACCTGTATACCGCAATCCTATACTACCAGCTGGGGATACCGATTCCAATGTACACCCCGATATTTGCTATGGGCAGAGTAGTCGGGTGGAGCGCCCACTACATCGAGCAGGTACTCAACAACAAGCTGATAAGGCCTACTGAGAAGTACGTTGGTCCCTCAGGCCTCAAGTACCAGCCTATGGAGACTAGGTGCAGGAAGTAGCACAAGGCCCACTAACCCAGATTTTTCATGAAATAAACGTCGCAATACCGTTTGCCAGCCACTCCTCCCTCATTCAGCTAGATCCAAACTCCAGCATGTAGAAACCTATCCCTACAGCTAGAATGTCGAGAATAGCCCCGGGATTCCATCCCCTAGGCCTCCAGATAGAGTCTAGCCATACTAGCGCTGGCATCACACCCAAACGCCTTGACATTTCCAGGGCGGCCCTTGCCTCCCTCATAGCTAGGATGTAAGCCCTACCTCCGAACTTTTGGTAGATTAGCGTGTCTCCCCACTCAGCTAGAATTCCTAGAAGTGCCGCTAGGGAGGCTCCCTCTAAATCATATCCTTCTTCCACCATTCTTTGTATTGAGTTGAATGCTTCAAGAGATACCGGATATCCTTTGACGGGCTCTGAATGGACTAGATCCCACGATGCAAGCCTCAGCAGGCGGGGTAGTGGCGGTGGACTACTGCTCTCAAACACGTCAGGTATGGGGCCCCTATATCTCCCTAGATGGGATGGTGAGATCAATCTAAGTATCTTGAGGTGTAGTGTTGACTCTCTCTCGCCAGTGCAGCCCTCCACAACATCTCTTGCTGCCGCTGCCACCTTGGCTGGAGACGTTGAGGACGTCATTCCTAGAGCTGAGGCTATTGGAGCTAGGAGGAAGAAGGTTCCGTACGCTATATTATCCTTAAACTTGTGAGCTACTCTTTCCAAGTATTCAGACAACATGTAGCTGATGCCGCCTCTGCACCCAAAATTGCGAGACCTCTCGCATCCTCGGACTAGTATCTCGCCAGCTAGTGAGGCATGGACAGCGAATCTAACTACGTCTTTGTCCCTATGCCCTAGAATCCTAGTGACAGCACCAGGCTTCGGGTGGAGCAAGGGCTCGATAAACATTCCAGAGGATACTAGATTCACCAGGCTACAGCCCTCCAACAGCTATGAACACCCCCACTCTAGCACTCAAGATATAGGAGTGGTGACAACTCATCAAGACCTATGGGTAGTGGTGCATGGAAGAATCTACAAGTTGCGGAGCATTAGAAAGGCTCGTAGAGATCGCTAAGCTAGAGCTCAATGATGAGGAGAGGAGTGTAATTTGTAGGGATCTGGAGAGGATTTCTAGATACCTAAGTCAGGTATCAGCTATTCTGGAGAACTATGGCGATGTTCCTCCACTCTATCATGTGTGGGAGGAATCACTTGCTCTCAGATCGAGGGAGAGGGACAGGAGGGTGTCTCTATCAGACTTCCTTGATGCGTGGAAGATAGATAGCGGAGGGCGGGTTAAGGTGCCCTGGAGGGAGGTGGGTCGTGGTTGATGAGGCAGCCAACTGTTCATGAGCTGTTGGAGGCCTTCAGGCATGGAGATACAGATCCTGTGGAGAATGCTCATAGAGTTATAGAAAACATTGCCAGGAGGGAGGGGAAGATAAACGCCTACATATCGCTTGAAGACTTCGACTCAGTACTAGAGAAGGCTGAGGATTCTAGGAGGAGGTGGATGAGAGGAGCTGCTAGGAAGCTTGAAGGAATCATTATAGGTGTTAAAGATAACATATCTACAAGCTTCCTACCAACAACTGCTGGATCCAGAATACTAGACGGTTATGTACCGCCATTCGACGCCACCGTTGTTGAGAGGCTGCAGAAGGAGGGGGCCATCATAATAGGGAAGACTAATCTTGACGAATTCGCTATGGGCTCGACTGGGGAGTTCAGCGCCTTTGGCCCCACTAGGAATCCTTGGGATGAGGAGAGAGTCCCTGGTGGTAGTAGCAGCGGCAGCGGGGCCTGTCTAGCTTATGGTGGATGTAATGCTGCCCTGGGCAGCGATACTGGAGGTAGTGTCAGACTGCCTGCGGCTTACACCGCAACTGTCGGCCTAAAGCCCACCTATGGGCTTGTTAGCAGGTATGGTCTAATACCTTATGGTAATAGCTTGGAGCAGATTAGCCCCATGGGTCTTAGCAGCCTCGACGTAGCCCTAATCCTGCAAGTTATGTCGGGCTATGATCCCCTGGACGCCACCAGCCTGAACGTCAATCCCGATGTGGTACCTGAGGGGCCAGCCGATCCAGAGAGTATTAGACTCTGTATTCCTGGGAGTCTAGTGGGCATGTCTGACGAGCCAGTCAAGAAATCATTCTATAGTCTTATAGACAGGCTCACTGGTGAGGGTGCTAGTGTAGATACTGTGGAGATTGAGGGTGTGGAGAAGGCCCTGCCCACATACTACACTATAGCTGTGGCCGAAGCCGCCTCTAACCTGGCTAGGTTCGAAGGTACTCTATACCCTTCTAGAGGCGACTATTCTGGAGACTATTGGAGATTCATATCTAAGTCTAGGGGTGAAGGCTTCGGGATAGAGGTTAAGAGGAGAATACTGATGGGGGTTTACGTTCTAAGCGAAGGTTATAGGGATGAGTACTACCTAGCTGCCACCAAGGTAAGGAGGATAGTTAGGGACGAGCTTGCCCGCATAACCAAGAAATGCTTCATAGCAACTCCAGCCAGCCCAGTGCTGCCGCCTAAGCTGGGTGAAGCGCTAGGCGACCCACTAAAGCTATACGCCATGGATGCCTACACCGTGCTAGCCAATCTCTCCGGTCTCCCAGCTCTAGTCGTGCCATCGGGATTCAGCAGCAACCTACCTACTGGCGTTCAGTTTATTGGCGGTAAGCTTACGGAGCGAAGTCTACTCTCGCTTGGAATGCTCGTAGAAGAGTTAACCGGTATAAGGGGGGCCTATGCCGGAGGGTGAGGTAGATGAGGGTCAGGATTGGCTTAGAGATACATGTCCAGCTCAGCAATGCTGGCACCAAGCTGTTCTGCGACTGCGATAGCGAGTATAGGGGATTCCCACCTAACTCTAATGTGTGTCCTGTGTGCCTCGGCCTCCCTGGAGCGTTGCCAGTACCTGGGAGGAGGCCAGTTGTTCTCGCCCTGGCTACGGCTCTCAGCATGAAATGTAAGATACCGGAGAGGCTAGTGTTTACTAGGAAGCACTACTTCTATCCAGACCTGCCCAAGAATTACCAGATAACTCAGTTCGAGAAGGCTGGCGGCGCCCCAGTATGCCTAGAGGGGGAGCTAGAGTACCTCGACACAGATAGCTGGGAGTGGAGGAGTGTGGGGATCAGCAGGATTAACCTGGAGGAGGATCCGGGGAGGACCTACTATGAGGGGGACATACTCAGGAGTAGGTATGCCTACGTCGATTACAATAGAAGCGGGGTACCACTCCTGGAGATTGTAACTAAGCCCGAGATACCCTCTCCAAGGCAGGCAAGGATGCTGGTGGAGTACCTCCTCCTACTCCTAGAGTACATTGGAGCTGTGAATCCTCGGCTGGAGGGTGTGTTTAGGGTTGACGCAAACATCAGCGTCGAGGGTGGTGAGAGGGTCGAGGTCAAGAATATAGGTTCCACGCTAGATCTCGAGAAAGCTCTTAAATTCGAGGCGAAGAGGCAAACGGCTATTGTAGAGCGCGGTGGAAGGGTCGAGAGGGAGACAAGACACTGGGACTCGGCTAGAGGGATGACAAAGCCTCTTAGGCTGAAGGAGGAGGAGGCAGACTACCTATACTTCCCTGACCCAGACCTGCCTCCAGTCGAAGTGGGTAAGGACCTCCTCTCAGAGGCTATAGGGATCCTCAAAACCACTCCACGATCCCTGTTCGAGAGGATATCCTCCATGGGTATTAGAAGCGAGATAGCTTGGAGCATAGTATCCACCCCCCCGGCCTCTAAGAGGTTCCTCGAGGCCGAGAAGATGGTATCAGATAAGCGCCTCCTCGGAAGGATGATAGGAGTAGATCTCAAGGGAGAGCTTAAGGAGCAGGGTAGAGACCTCCATAAGGACTCCGCTTGGCCTCCAGCTGAGAGAATCGCAGAACTAGTTAAGCTAGTGGAAAGGGGTGAGTACACTTATGATACTATAAAGGGGCTGGTGTTGCCCAAGCTAGCCTCTAACCCACTCTCACCCATACAGCCACTGCTGCCCGAGAAGGTTGATGACGTGAAGGCTTTAGTGGATGAAGTCCTGAAGAGGGAGTCAAAGGCGGTAAGGGACTATCTATCTGGGCGTGGAAAGGCCCTCAACTATCTGGTAGGCCAGGTGGTTAGAGCCGCTAAGGGCAAGGCAATCGATCCTAGGAAGGCAAGGGAGGAACTCCTAAACAAACTTAGAGAGTTAGAGGCTAGAGGATAAGGAACGTTCTATGGCTCACAGCTGAATCCAAGAGCAACCTCTTATCCAGGAGAAGTATGTAGCATGCCTCATATTCCAGTCTAGGCCTACTCTGAAGTGTTATATATCCCGCGCCAGTCTAAATACCTAGTGAGGATGATTATCGTGAAAGCCAGGGCAACTTTCGTCCTAACAACGCTAGCAATACTAGCTATAATATCAGCAGGCTTCACCACCGTTTACGTCCTTCAAGCCCAGCCAAGCGAGGAGGAGGCGAGAGCAGCGTTCGACCAGCTGGGATGCGTATCCTGCCATAACGGCACAGTTGCTGCTGATTGGGACCAGATAGTCTCTCTGTTAAGTGAGGTTCCTGATAAGTATGGCGGCGATATAGACGCGTTCGCCAGAGACATAGTATACTTCGGCCAGAAGGGCGCCTTCCAGACCTGGGACGAGCTGATGGCCCAGATGGCCGTCAACGTTGGAGTCTCTACAGACGACCCGAACTTCGTGCTCGTAAACCAGTTCTTCCTTAGCGTGGCCGGAGTTGAGGGTGCCCCAGCGGATCAAGTAGAGACTACTCCCGCTGAGACTCAACCTCAGGAGACTGAGGAGCCTGTGGAGACACAGCCGGAAGAGCCTGAGGAGGCTAAGGGAGTGCCCTTCGGGCTAGCTGCAGTTATTGCATTAGTAATCGTGATTCTAATAGCTGCGGCGGCATATATGTACGCTAAGAAGTAGCGAGACCTCCTCCTGCCAGTTTTTATAGTTTAAATTATATATTCCTAGAAGCTTTTTGATTGACATGGGGGTGGAGTTCTTTGGGAGACGCGTCTAACGGTGGGAGAGGCGCCCTCTTCGTTATGGTGGTCTGGACCGGGCTACTAATCCTGACCTGGATAGGCGTCGCCCTCGTAATGATCGGGAGGGGTTATTTCAATGGCGCATGAGGAGAAGGGTGGCGGGGGCCACGGCGGGCTGGTTTACGAGTACATCTATATCGCCATAATAGTCGCCGTGCTCGCAGGCTTCATATCCAGCCTAGGATACTATAGCTTCGCCCTCAACATTAACCCAGCCTGTGAGGCCATAAAGGCTGATGAAGAGCAGCTGCAAGAGATCCAGCAGCTCGCCTTTTCCAACCCCGTGGTAGAGAAAGCACCAGGCATTTATGACGTCTATATCTACGGCAGGCAATACGTGTGGATACCTTCAACAATTACCCTAGAAAATCCAAAGCAAGTTACATTCTACGTAGCCACTGGCGATGTTATACATGGCTTCGAGATAGCTGGCACCAATGTCAACTTTATGGTTCTCCCAGGCTACATCTCCAAATTCACATGGTATCCCCCCAGCGATCTGGAGGGAGAACTATTGCTACTATGCAACGAGTATTGTGGAGTCGGGCACCAGCTTATGAAGGCATCCATAATCATTGAAAGGAGTGGAGAGGCCCTAGATACCACGAGTGATAGCGGAGGTTTCATAGAAGAGCTAATATCGCTCCTAAGCATTACATCACCTACCGGTATACTAGCACACGGCTAGCAGTTTCTCCAAACTAGCTACCACGCGCTTACCTCTTAGCAAATCCTCTATTTGGGGGTGAGCATAGGTGTCTAGGACTATATCGAGCGCAAGACAGCTTTATATCATAATAGCCGTATTTCTCCTTGCCCTAGCGGCAAGCTCTATCCTCGCTGTGCTGGTAGGCGGGAGGATCCTTGACAGGCTTGTAGGCAATACCGATTTGGAATCCTTCGATGACTACGCGGCTGTCATAAAGTACAGCGAGCCCATACCCAAGATGACTGTAACGAGTAGTGCTGGAGTCGTTGAAATCCCGATAGATGGCAAGATCAATGTTGTCCTCCCCCAATACGTAAACTGTCCTGACGTATGCCACTGGGAGAGCTCCATCATAGTTTATCTCATGAAGATGCTAATGGATGACGGCTTGATAGACGAGGTCGCCTTCGTCACAATAGGAACCAACCCCTACTACGAGACCCTTCAGGACGGAGTCGATTACATGAACCTAGTGGCCGGCGACCTGATAGACCAGGGAGTCTTCTGGATTTGGGTCCAGGAGGAGAACTACCAAGACCAGAAGCCCATCTGGGAGGCATTCAAGATAGCGGTACAGCCCTACTGCATAATGGAGGATGGGACAATCTTGGATACCGTATCTGAAGAGGAATTTCTAAAGCTCTATGAGGAGCAGTCCTGTGAGACCTACGGCGTCACGCACACAGCGGGCTTCATAGTGGTTGACAGGGATGGATATATGAGGTACTTCATAAGCCCCACCGACGATGGCTGGAAGAGGGGTCAGGACAAGGTAGCAGAGGCTATATACAACGTTATTACCGAGCTTCTCAACAGCTAAGAGAATACTATAGTGGGTGCTACCAAAACTCTAGACCGCTGGGGTAGGTTGGGTGTGGCTAAGCGTTCGAGCCTTAGACTGCATGGAGGTCACGGCAGCTTCACCACCCTAGCCTGGCTAACCTTCGTGATATTCATATTCGTCGTCGCTCTATCTACCCTGATAAGCGAGTCTCGCGAGCCAGACAGCATGGTGCTCTTGGAAGATCCCAATGATTACTGGAGTACCGTGAGATCCTATGACAGGGTCCTAGTATACTTCGCCCAGTCAGGCTGCCCGGGATGCAAGAAGATAGATCCAGCAATAGAGAGGTTCGCGTCGGAGCAGAGCGACATTAAGGTTATTAAGGCGTGGCTAGACAGCATGATCCGAAACGACCCCCAATCGACATTCAGGCTCCTATCGAGCCTAGAGGTCCAAGGCACACCTACATTAATCCTTTATGAGAGGGGCGTGGAGAAGGCTAGACACGTATCAACATTCGGACTAGGAGACCAATACCAACCGCTACTCGAGTTCGTAGAGGCAGGGTTCAAAGGTGAGTACAGTGGAGGCGATAACACCCCGACAACAGCAATAAACCAGGGCTTGGAGAACACACTCACAGTAGAGGCAATCACAAAGGCGCTAACAGGAGGTCTGATCCTGGGCCTCATAGCAGCCTTATCGCCGTGCAGCCTACCTATGGTGGTCCTCTTCTCGTCTCAGAGTACTGATGAAATTAAGAAGTTCAAGTCATACTTGAGCAACCTAGCTGCGATAGCCGCCATAGCTATAGGAGGGGGAAGCTTACTTTCGCTGCTATACATTACCTCAACATTCCTGCCAATCAATCCCTACATATATACGATATACCTCGCTGGGGCATTCGTCTTAGCGTGGGGGATACTCAGCCTGAGGGGCAAGGACCCCATGATAGCGTTATCAAGGAGGGCTAGATTCCTGCTACCAGCTATAGGTCTGCAGTGTAGCCTGCCTTTCCTCATCATAGCTATCACTATGTCAAGCCAGGCGCCACACCTAGTTGCTGCCTCAAGCCTCATGTTCGCGTCCGGCTACGGGCTCCCCTATGCCCTAGCTGGGGCTATGGGCTCCGCGTTCTCAGCGCGTATAGAGCGGATAGCTAGCTCTCCGGCTATGAAGTATGTTCAGGGTCTTCTGCTCATTGTGGGAGGCGTTTATGTAATATACTCGAATCTTCCCTACTAAAGATAAATCTCTACGCCGGCATATTTTTAAATATTAAAATCCTGCTCCTATTAGAAGACCCTCTGGGGAACCCCAATTGAAAAACCAGAAAACCCTAGTCATAGCAGCCGTGATTATAGTAGTTGTAATAGCTTTAGCAGCATACACAATGCTTCAAGGCGAAGGAGAAGTTAGGGTTGAAGACACCAAAGCAATTTACACAGGCAGCGTTATCGGGGTTTACGGCTCAATAATCAACGGAACCGACAATACGGTCTGTATAGAAAGCTTATTAGTCGCTGAAAACGTTGGAGCCGACCTCACTGCCACTATACATAAGACTGTAGAGGAAAATGGCGTTGTCAGGATGATACCCGCAGGGCCCATCTGCATCGAGGCCGGAGAAACTTTTGAGCTTGCCCCAGGCCCCGGAAACCATCACATAATGATCTCGGGAGATAAAAACGCGCTCAGACAAGTTGTAGGCGATGATGTCGTAGAGCTAGTGCTAAAGCTAGATAACGGGAGTGAGCTTCTAGTTAAGGCTATCGTCTCTACTCCAGGGTCAGGCAGCTAAACCGCCTCCTTTCTAACAAGAGCCAAACCTGCCTTCGTCGGCACTATAACACTTCTCCAGGGCCTTCTACCGATTTTCTCGAAGAACTCTTCCGGTGGCCTAGGAACAAATGCGTTATGAAATAGTGCCAGGCCACCTGGCTCCAGCTTCTCCTCCAGGATGTCTAGCATACGGGGATAGTCACGCTTTTCTACATCGACGAAAACATAACCAACCGTGTTCTCTAGGTGATGGCTGAGGACCTCCAGAGCATCTCCCTTAATAACCTCAAAGGATACCGAGTTGAACAGATCCTCGAGACTCGTGAGATTAGCTTCTAGCCTTTCCGCGAGCCCCTCATCGTATTCTATAGCTATAACTCTACACTTCCCGCTGCAGGAAGGCTCTACGCCTAAGGCTATCCAAAGCGTAGAATACCCTATACCAGCTCCAGCGTCGATATAAACCTCTTCCCTGGGTCTGGTGGAAAACGCTGTAGACGCTAGAATCATCCCATCCTCCGGGTCTATAGCCGGTATACCTAAGGAGATGCTATCCTTCCTCAACTTCTCTAACACATCTAAGAAGTCATAGATTCTGGACAATAGCTATCACCGGATACCCCACCTAAACTTAAGTTTGAGCTGCACATTAAATTCGCCCAGCTTTAAACAAACAATGGAATACCTGGGTTTTGCTAGGCTTCTTTAGCAGTTGCGTCAAGATTCTTAATGGTTTCTCAGATTCCACTATATAAATATTGCTTGAAGGTTAGTGTCCGGAGTATAATATTCCTCAACTCGACTCTATGATCGATGAGATACTCCACGGGGGGTTAGCTTGCCCGTCAAGGTTAGGAGGAGAGACTTCCTGAAGATGGTGGGAGCTGGGGGAGTCGCTGCTACGCTCCTGGGCATTGCACCCCCAATTATAAGGTATATAGTACCCCCGGTGCTCAGGGGGGAGATGCCCAGGAGCCAACTAGTGTGGGAAGACTGCAGCCCCGTGAAGGCGTCGGAGCTAGAGCCTAACACGCACTATCTCTTCTACTACCCGCTAGTGGATACTATAAACGTGGTGCTCAAACTTGTCACCCCCAGCGGGAAGCCGATAAGGATTCCAGAGATGAGGGTGCCGACTCAGATGGATCCAGCTTACGAGCCGCCAGCATGGCTTGACGCTGAGCTGTCCGAGGAGGAGATCAAGAGACTGGAAAACTTCTCTAAAGGTAGCTTCTACACCTACCCCCCAGGCGTGGGTCCTGATGGAAACATAGTAGCTTACAACCTTATCTGTCAGCACCTAGGCTGCCCATACCCGGCTCTAAGGTACTACCCCCCGGGAACGCCCATAGCTACAAACCCGCCTGAGATTGGCGCTAATGGTGGAGTACTCCACTGCCTATGCCACGGCTCAGCCTATGATCCCAGCAGGGGCGCCATAGTTCTGACCCCGCCTACAGTACGGCCACAGCCAGCAGTGAAGCTGGAGTGGGACCCCAACACAGACTACCTTTATGCCGTCGACATGGTAGGGCCAACCATAAACGGCAAGGTCTGCAACACCTGCGGCAAGACGGTTGGAGACAAGGTAGTGGTAGCCGTCAACAGGGAGCCAGAGAAGAAGACCTGCTAGTAGCAGGAGGTGCCCGGCAGTGGCTAGGGAAAGGATCAATACTTACGCCAGGAGGGTCTGGGACTGGATATATGAGAGGAGCGGGCTCGAGCACATACCCTTCTATAGAGTGCCCTACAACTACTTCACACTCGATATCTGGCTTGGAGCGATAGTTGCCGCGAGCTTCTTCTGGCTAGCCTTCAGCGGTCTCCTCCTAATATTCTACTACAGGCCTGAGCAGCCCCTCGAGTCAACAAAGTCTATCCTATTCGAGAAGCCCTTCGGCGCTCTACTACTCACTAGCCACCTATACGCAGCCCACTTCATGCTAATAGCGATATTCGCCCATGCCTTCAGAAACCTATTTAAGGGTGTATACAAGCGGCCTAGGGAGCTCGTCTGGATACTAGGAGTGGCAACCGGCTTCCTAGCCCTACAGACAGCCTTCTTCGGCTACAGCCTCGTAGGCGACAGGATCGCCAAGGAAGCCATCAACATAGGTACAGCTCTAAACATAAGGAGTCTAGGCGAGGAGATAGGCCTCTATGTCGTCTCCGTCCTCTTCGGCCTAGACCCAGCGGAAACCTACTTTAGAGTATTCGCCCTCCACGTCCTCGCAGCAGCAATAGTATTCCTACTATTCCTACTACACTTCGGCCTCTTCGAAATGCACGGGCCAGCCCCTAAGGAGGAGGAGACTGGTTGGAAGGCCAAGCCGGAGAAGATACCCCAGGACAGGCCCGACTTAGCGCCTTGGTTCCCAGTCAACTTCGTGTTCATAACCGCGGTGACACTCCTAACATGGGGAGCCATAATATTCATAGCCGGGCTCGCCCAGAGGTTCGCAGACCTGCTGCCCCCACTATTCAAGCCGTATCCTGTTGAGGCCGAGGACTTTACACCAATGCCCCCATGGTTCTTCCTGTACACCTACAGGATTTTCCAGATGACCTTCCTAACACTCAACCTAGAAGACACCCCGCAGCTACTACAGTTCATAGTAGCCCTAGTGCTGCCGCCCCTAGTGCTGATAGCGATACCCTTCATAGATAGGAAGCTGTCCACGCATCCCATTGACAGGCCCTTCGTATCGGGGCTAGGAATAGTTATGCTTGTTGGCTTCACACAGCTAACTATTTGGTCCCTCATAGAGCCAGGCATCCCGGTAGGCTTCATTCAGTTCCTCACAGTAGCATCACCGCCCATAGTCACAGCAATAGCGGGACTCTACCTCTTGAGAAGGGTCAGGCAAGGGAGGCCTGTGGGAACTGGAGAGCTGCTATCCGCAACAGGCCTGCTCGTCGGAGGCATCCTCCTGCCACCACTTATAGGTATGGCCATTGGCGTGCCCAACCTCCAGGAGGAGTTCATTATGGGTCTTCTGGGGTTCGGGATGGCATCCGTAATACTAGGCTGGATGGCGGCTAAGATGAAGGTTGAGCCTGAGGGAGTGCTAGAGAGGCAGCCAGACCCCGATGCAAGCATACCATGGTACCTCCCACTGATTGCTCTGGGAGAGGTTGGCATTGCAGTCTTCTCAGCTGTAGCCCTAATCGCTATAGCTATAGTAGATCCCGTCGCACTAGCGGTGCAGGCTACTGTCCTGACCGGCCTCCTACTCCTTGCGGGTGGAGCGCTATCCCACGCGATATTCAGAGCACTCGCAGCTGATTGGCTGCCTAGAGGCGATGTCCTCGGCGAGATAAAGGTTCATCTACTGCCCTACATAGCCCTAGCCTTAACCCTGATATTCATAATATAGGCATTCGAATGCCGCACCAGCTTAACTATTGTTAACATAAATATAATTTTTAAGCAACTTCATTGATTGTTGAGAGGCCAACTTTTAGTCAAAACCTTTTAGATACTATCTAAACCCGGTCTAGCCCATCCCCTCAGCCTTTATGTCCGTCACCGTATTGATGTAGTCTCCGGGATAGACACCATGGAGATAGAGTGGCTAGCGTACGCAGGGATAGTCGCCATAGGCTGGCTCTCCAGCATAGGAGGCTATATAGAGTTCAAGAAGAGCTTGGCTGGAGGCGGCTTTGTGTGTAGGGCAGACCAAAAGAGTATGATTAACTGCAAGTCGGTATACGTGATACCCCAAGCCTTCCTCCTCGGCAGGTATCATCTGTCTGCAGTGGCTCCAGTCTTCTTCACCGCTGTCCTAGCCCCGGCGGTTGTAGGGTTGCTAACGGGTATTGAGCAACTACTGCTAGGATCATTAATAGTGCTCGCTATGGGGGCTCTGACGGTACCTTACCTAGTGTACCTCGAGCTTAGGATTGCTAGAGCTATCTGCCTCTGGTGCACGGTAATGCACGCATCGATGATACTGGGGTCTATTATAGGCCTCCTAGCGGCTCTAGGCAGTTAAGAACTCTGGACAGAAGGCCTGATTTATTGGGAGGAGGGCAGGGGTAATGTCATCCCCCACAAGGAACACTTATCTTATTATCCTCGGTGCTATAGCCATAATTGCGGTTCTCGCTGGCGCATTCATATTCCTCTCGCCGGGAGGCGGTGGCGAGGAGGGCGAGACGGCTACAGAGCAGGCGGAGACAAAGGGAGAAGTAGAGACAGAGACAACCCCGACCACAGAGACTCCAGCGGAAGAGACAACGACAGAAGCCGAGGCCGTTGAGGAGACAACTACAGGGGAGGAGACAGAGACGAAGGTTGAGACCGAGCCTGTAGTGCTAAGGATTTTGACAAGGCATCCTGGCGAAATCCAGCTGGCCGCTAAGGAGGAGTTCCTTAAGAGTGATATTGCGAGGAAGTTTAATATTGTGGACATAAAGTTCTATAGCGTGCCTCCCGTAAGCTGGATTAACGCTATAGAGAGTCGGGGCGACATCGACATAGCTTGGGGCGGGGGGCCGACGCTCTTCGACCAGCTCAACCAGGCTGGCCTCTTAGCACCACTCACCACAGACCTTGCGCTAGAAGCTGCTAGCCAGGTCCCAGACACCTTTGCGGGGGCGCCTATGAAGAGAGTCGGCGATGACGGCATGATTTATTGGGTTGCAGCTAGTGTGGCTAGCTTCGGCTTTACGGTGAACCACGAGATACTCTCCCAATACAGCCTTCCAGTCCCTGAGAGATGGGCCGACCTAGGCTCCTACGTCTACGGCGTCCCCCTAGTCCTAGAGAATAGACCTGTAGTGGCGATTGCCGATCCAACTAGGTCCACGAGCAACACGAGGATGTACCAGATAATCCTCCAGGCGTATGGCTGGGAGGAGGGATGGATAGTGCTTACCACTACAGCTGCTAACGCCCTCGTAGAGGGGGGGAGTGCCGAGGTTAGAGACGATGTAATCCAGGGGAGAGTTGGAGTGGGGATCACAATAGACTTCTATGGCTATACAGCTATGAGGGCGAACCCGTCTACCGAGTACATTATACCTGAAGGAGAAACCATTATAAACGGAGACCCAATTGCTTTGCTCACTACAAGCGAGAATCCTGAGGCTGCTCAGGCGTTTATAGCCTGGGTCTTGACGGAAGGGCAGAAAATCTGGTTCCGCGAGGACATAAATAGGCTTCCTGCCAATCCTAACGCATTCAACCTACCCGAGGGCATGATGAGAAGCGATCTTAAGGAGGTGTACGACAAGCTCTCGAAGGCCAGGTCCATGGAGTTCAGCGACGAGAGGGCTCTCCAGACCGAGCTTGCGATGCAGCTCTACTTCAAGGCCACCCTTGTAGATCTGAATAGCCTGCTGAAGGAGGTATGGAAAATACTGATCTCCCTATACGTATCGGGCAAGATAGACGAAGCGACGTTCGAGTCATACATCAATCGGCTAGGCCAGCCCCTAAGCTACATAGACCCCCTAACTGGGGAGACAGTAGTTTTCACTGAAGAGGATGCTGCGAGGGTAACTAGTATAATAAAGGAGAATCCCAGGGCGAAAGACCAGTATATCAGTGCTTGGAGGGAAGCTGCTATAGAGAGGTACGAGTCGCTTCTCGACGAGCTCTCCCAGCTGGGAGGCTGATAGCCAGCTTTGAAGCGACCTGACCCTATATCCTTGTTTTTCCCGCTAATTCCCGCCATATTCTTCGCCCTCCTCATGGGAGCCCCTCTACTGGCGCTACTATACGAGCCAATGGTATCCCTCATAGAGACACAGTATCCCATAACCTCTGTACTGGACTACCCCTTCGTCAACAAGAGACCGCTCGGCCAGTACTACCTTTTCATAAAGACGCCCGAAGGTCCTGACAAACTTATTATAACCTTCAAAGACTTCGGTATAATACCTAACACAATAATCATAGCAACCATAGTCACAATACTAGCTACAATAATAGGAACTCTGGCGGCCCTAATAACGTCGAGCTACTACTTCCCCGGTAGAGACCTGATACGTATAGTTATGATGCTCCCCCTCCTCTACACGCCTTTCGTTAACGCATTCGTAGTTTACAACCTGTTCGGGAAGGACAGCGGGATACTCGGCGCCATAACCGCACAGCTCTTTGGAGTATCAGTCTACTTCCAAGGCATAGCTGGCGTCATATTGGCCCAAACACTAATGTTCTGGCCTATAGTTTACGTCAACGCCTTCTCCAGCATGGTACAAATAGACCCTAGCCTGAAGGAGCAGGCCGAGAACCTGGGAGCTAGGGGGATAACGCTTCACAGAACCGTAACCCTCCCCCTCGCACTGCCGGGCATATCCGCAGGCGCCGCCCTCGTGTTCATATTTAGCATGGAGGACCTCGCGGCGCCTATAGCCTTCAGAGTAGACAGCGTCATGTCTAGGTGGATCGTCAACGAGATTCTGGCTTCAAGCGACGTCACGACTATATCGATAGAGACCTTCATACTAGCACTAATCCTCATTTCTTCGGCGTCCCTCTGGTTCATAGCTGTGAAAAAGTATCTCAGCCTTAGACAGTACGCTATGATGCAGAAGGGTGGGATTAGGGAGAGGAGGCTTGAGGAGCCCGGTAGAATTGCTAAGATAGCTATATATCTCGTGCTCATTCCATGGGTTATAATAAGCATTTCACCTCAGATCGGCGTTGTGGTGTATGCTTTTAGCGAGAGATGGATATCCACACTGCCAGAAGGCGTAACACTGGAGCACATGAAATCCATACTTTCAGACACAAGAGTGATTAACGCCTTCAGGAACAGCGTCACCTACGCTATAATAGCCTCAATCCTCTCCCTCGGGATAGCCGTCACAACCTCCTATACTGTAGAGAGGCTGAAAACGAGGTTCTCAGAGGCTCTCGACGTGACAGCCACGATACCTATAGCCCTGCCGGGGCTTGCGCTAGCCCTCGGGATTCTCATATTGTTCTCGACCAGATACACTAAAAACACGCTGCTCGACCCCTACGAGTTCCCAGCTATATTCTTAGTCCTTGCATACGCTGTGAGGAAGAGCCCATTCACAACCAGAGCTGCGTACGCAGGCTTAAAGCATCTACACAAGAGCTTGGAGGAGGCCGCTATGAATCTCGGGGCTAGGCAGGTCAGGGTTATAAGGGATGTTACGCTCCCCCTCATAGGAATAAACCTTCTGGGAGGAGTTCTCCTCACCTTTGTATATAGCGTGACTGAGGTGAGCACAAGCATCACTATAGGTGGGCTTAACAGGGAGTACTCCCCCATCACATATATTATCTACGACTACGTCACTGGGGGTTACGGGGGTGGAGCATTCGTACACCTCGCCTCTGCTATAGTCGTCCTACTGATGGCGCTACAGATTATAGCAATAACTGCAGTCAACATAGCGTTGAAGCAAAGATACGCCTTCATAGGGGTGTAGAGGGATGAGCTCCATCGTGCTGAATAGAGTGACCAAAAGGTTCGGCAAGACCGTTGCACTCGACAACGTTACACTAGAAATAGGCGAGGGAGAAATATTCACACTCCTAGGCCCCAGTGGCTGCGGCAAGACAACAACACTAAGGATTATAGCCGGGTTCGAACTCCCAGATAGCGGCTCCGTGTATATAGGGGGGCGCGAAGTAACATACCTCAAACCATACTCCAGGAACACGGCGATGGTCTTCCAGAACTATGCTCTCTGGCCTCACATGAGGGTGTTCGACAACATAGCCTACGGTCTCAAGCTGCGGAAGGTGGGGAAAGAAGAAATAAGGAGGAGGGTTAGGTGGGCTGCTGAGCTTTTGGAGATTGAGCACCTCCTGGATAGGTATCCTCACCAGCTGAGCGGGGGCCAGCAGCAGAGGGTGGCGGTCGCCAGAGCAATAGTAACAGAGCCCGAAGTACTGCTGATGGACGAGCCACTCAGCAACCTAGACGCCCACCTCAGGCTAAAAATGAGGGAGGAGATAGTGAGGCTCCAGAGAAGGCTAGGAGTAACCATGGTATACGTGACACACGACCAGGAAGAGGCTCTAAGTATAAGCAATAGGATAGCAGTGATGAATAGGGGGAGAGTGGAGCAAGTGGGATCGCCCGAGGAGATATACGAGAAGCCTAGTACCGTGTTCGTCGCGTCATTCGTTGGTAGATCGAATCTTCTCGACGGAGTCATAGCCAAGATTCTAGGTGGAGGGCTAGTAGAGGTTTCAATAGGTAGGGTGAAGCTAGTGGGCACCGCCATGACTCGAGGCTTATCAGAAGGAGATCATGTGAAGGTTGTGATAAGGCCTGAAAGGGTTAAGCTAGAGGGGGAAAGTGATGTTAATGTCGTAGAAGGCGAGGTAACACTATCTATGTTCCAGGGCTGGAAGAGCCAGGTTAAGATGAGCGCCGACGGCGTCGAGTTGACTATCTACACCGATGCCAAAAGGGCTCCTCACCCAGGAGGGAGGTTAAAGGCTTACATTGACCCTGAAGACGTTAAGGTGTACAGGTCCTCTGAGGATAACATGTAGAGTTGCACAGTGGCGTCGGGTTTAAGCCATAATCTCTCCTATCCCAAATTACATTCACTACAGCGGGGGCAATAGAGATCCTAGAGACTGGTATACCTACCTTAGGAATACCCTTGCACAGCGCCTTATTATCACCGTAAATCGCTGCCCTCGCCGCGGCCAAAGCCTCTAAGCCTTCAACGCTGCCAGAATTGTTGACGCATACAGCACCATTTAGGTCTAGGTTCAATCCATTATCACCAACTACTAACCTAGCTCCGAGATTCTTACCCGCGAGGACAGCCCTAACCCAACCCTCAAGGCTCGGAGCGTCAGGGTAAAGGTGTCGGACCCCGCCTGGCCCTGCAACTATCCAAACATTCCTGAAGCGGACGGCTACCACAACATTGGTTCTCAGCCCATGCGAGATGAGCAGTGCTGATGATAAAAATTCTCCAGCTTCTAATATTGATGACGCTATTCCTACATGTATCCTTAAGTTTGTTGCAATCTCGACGGCGGGAGACAATTGAATGCCACCAGTCAGCGCTCTCCACAGTATTCGATGATTTAGGATGGTCTAACTTACCCCTGGAAACTCCATTCCAAGCCGTCTTAGCAGTCGTTTGTCCCTCTTTAGGCGCTTCATCATGTTTTTTAGGTTTTTATAGTAGGCTAACAGCTCTCTTACGTCCTCCACTGATGTTCCGCTTCCAATAGCTATTCTCCTCATCCGCCTCTTGTCTATTATCTCGGGTCTGTCCAGCTCGTCGTAGGTCATGCTCTCGATTATAGCCATCCACCTCCTAATCTTCTCCTCTCCCAGTTTTAGCGCTCCTTCATCAATACTTGCCATCAGCGATGCTCCAGGCAACATCTGTAGAACCTTTCCCAGCGGCCCTAACCTTCTCATGGCCTTTAGCTGCCTGTATATAGTCCTCATAGTTATCCTGCCCTTCATAACGTCCTCTGCAGCCTTCTCGAGCTCCCCTGCCTCCTCGAGCGCCTTCATTCTCTCCAGCAGGCCCTCTAGGTCGCCTAATCCTAGGATGCGAGATACGAATCTCCTGGGAGAGAAAACCTCGAGCTCCTCTATATGCTCGCCCGTCCCAACGAATTTTATCCTAGCCCCAGTGACTGCCGCGGCCGTTAACGCCCCTCCACCGCGAGCGGTGCCGTCCATCTTGGTCACTATAATAGAGCCGATAGGCGTCGATGCGTGGAACCTCTCCGCCAGCGATCTGGCCTTCTGCCCTATGCTGGCGTCTATGACTAGCACCACTTCGTCAGGCCTTATTCTTGACGATATTCTCTTCATCTCCTCTAGGAGGCTCTCCTCCTCCCCGTATCCGTGGCGTCCTGCAGTATCAACAATCACTATCTCTGCACCCCTTTCGAGTAGGGTGTTGACCCCCCTTTCCGCTATGGCTGCGGGATCACCCTTGGTTTCGCCGTAGAATAGTGCACCAGTGGCCTCTGCTAGTCTCTTGAGCTGATCGTATGCCGCGGGCCTGTGGGTGTCTGTACTAACCAAGCCCACTTTATAGCCCTGCCGCGAGTAGAAGTATGCCAGCTTACCAGCGGTAGTAGTCTTGCCAGAGCCCTGTACTCCAAGGAGAAGTATAACCCACGGCGTTTTTGGTGGGAGGACCTGCGGCTCTACATCCCCTCCGAAGAGCCTCACCAACTCCTCATATACTATCTTAACCATCCAGTCGCGCCTTGGGGCTCCAGGCGGAGGCTCCTCCTTGAGAGCCCTCTCCCTGATTCTCCTAGCTAGGTCGAATACTAGCCTAACGTTTACATCAGCCTTTATAAGCTCTCTCTGGAGGTCCTTGATGAATGAGTCTACAGCCTTCTCGTAAACCCCTCCACCCTTCAGAAACTTTGTAACAGCCTTCCTAACGCCCTCCAGCAAAAGCACAACCCAAATATCCTCGGTTGAGGATTAGGAGGCTTAAATCCCGGAACTATGAGCTCTATTAATGATATACTGGAGGTTAACGAAGTAGCCTAGCCTGTAGTTGACGTGATGAGTTCTGGCGGCTCCGAGAGACCCTTGTGAGGAGGGCTTCGCTGGGCTGAGCTGGAGATGGTTTAGTCTGAATCTAATCTATATTAGGCCCTCCCCAGCGTTTGGATAGTGGGAGTACGCGTTGGCGGAGGAGTCTAGCTTCAAATATATAGTTAGGATTGCTGGCGTGGACTTAGAAGGCGATCTCAAGCTACCCTACGGTCTCTCCGCCATTAAAGGTATAGGGTATACGACGGCGATGGCGGTAATTAGAATGCTTGGCCTAGATCCTGATAAGAAGGTGGGCTTTCTAACTGAGGAGGAGATCAGGAAGCTTGATGAGGTGCTGAGGGACATCACACAGCTAGGCCTGCCGAAGTGGATGTACAATAGGCGTAAGGACTACGAGACAGGGAGAGACATGCACTTGATAGGCAACGACCTCATATTCCACGCACGCAGGGATATTGAGAGGGAAATTAAGATCGGGTCCTGGAGGGGAATAAGGCACAGAGTTGGGCTAAAGGTGCGTGGCCAGAGGACGAGGACAACTGGAAGGCTTGGAATGACGCTGGGAGTTAGAAAGAAGAGATAGGGGGTGTAGGGTTTGGGCGACCCTAGAAGGTCTAGAAAGAAGTGGGAAAGCCCCAAACACCCATGGATCAAAGAGAGGCTCGAAAGGGAGCGGGAGCTAATGGGGAGATATGGCTTGAGGAATAAGAAGGAGATTTGGAAAGCTGAGACATTCGCTAGGAGGCTAAGGCATAGAGCCAGAAGCCTCCTCGGCCTCCCACCAGAAGAGAGGAGGGAAGCGGCTAGAATACTCGTAGAGAGAATATACAGGCTGGGGCTGATAGATAATCCTAACGCGGACGTTGACGAGGTCCTCGGTATAACTGCCGAAAAAGTCTTGGAGAGAAGGCTCCAGACTATTGTATACAAGAGGGGGCTCGCCAATAGCATCTACCAGGCGAGGCAACTCGTAGTTCATGGCCACATAGCCATAGGCGGCAGGCGCGTCACCAGCCCCGGCTACCTAGTCGGCAGGGAGGAAGAGAAGCTTATAGACTATGCTCCAGGAAGCCCATTTAAGGAGCGGGCTCAAGAGGCTCAGTAAGGGGGGGTGCAGGTCTTGTCTATGTATCCTAGAGAACTCAAGTGGGGCGTAGCACACATATTTAGTAGCTTCAACAATACTCATGTCCACATCACAGACCTGACTGGAGCTGAAACTGTAGCCAGAGTCACTGGTGGAATGGTGGTTAAGGCTGACAGGGAAAAACCTAGCCCCTACGCCGCCATGATTGCAGCTAGCAGGGCTGCCCAGAGGGCTATGGAGAGGGGTGTCGCAGCTATTCACATAAAAGTGAGGGCTCCCGGCGGGCATGGGCCTAAGACTCCAGGCCCGGGTGCTCAGGCCGCTATAAGGGCTTTGGCAAGGGCCGGGTTTATTATTGGCAGGATCGAGGACGTCACGCCAATACCCCACGATACTACAAGGAGGCCGGGAGGTAGGCGGGGTAGGAGGGTATAGCCTCCCTATGCCTTAAGCCCGCTTCCCTACTCAGTGTTTGGCCTCTCCAGATGCCGTCCTGAACGGGAGGTGTTGTTGTAATTGGCTTCGGAATCCAGGAGCGTTGAGGTTGTTGAGCTTGATGAGAGTAGGATAAGGCTGCGTATAAAAGGGTATCCAGTGGTCTATGCGAACGCTATTAGGAGGATCGTCCTTAGCGACGTGCCTACTATGGCCGTTGACTTCGCCTACATTTACGACAACTCTACAGCTGTCTATGACGAGATGATTAGCCACAGGCTTGGTTTGCTTGTCTTAGATAGCAATGCTGCGGTTGAGAAGTACAAGCCTCCTGAGGAGTGTGCTGAGAAAGAGCCCAGCGAGGAGGGGTGTTATGCGGAGCTCGACTTGGAGCTAGAGCTAGATCCTGAAGAGAGATCGGGCAGATATGTGACGGCCGAGGATATAGTGATTAGCGATCCTGAGGTTAAGCCCGTCTATCCAGAAACCCCTCTAGTCTACGTAGCGCCAGGCCAGAGACTCCACGTCCAGGCCTTCGCGAGGCTAGGCCGTGGAAAAGAGCATAGCAAATGGTCTCCCGCAAGTGTCTCGGCACTACGTTACACGCCAGTAGTTAAGATATCTGGCGGTGGGGCCAGCGAGGAGTGCATAAAGTGCGTGGAGGCCTATCCGGAGGTCGCAAAGGCTCTAGCCGAGGGCTCAAGCGGGACTATAGTCCTTGAGGGGCTCAGGAGAACAAGTGGCTTGAAATACTGCTCTGAAACCGCCTGCCGCGGAGTGCTGGAGGTCTATTACGACCCCAGCGTTCTAGACCTCGAGATAGAGTCTACAGGGGCTCTCAAGCCCGAAAAGATCGTAGTCCTAGCGGTAAGAGAGCTCGAGGAGAAAGTTAAGAGGTTTGCAAAGGCCGTAGAGAGTGTGGGTGTAGAGGAGGCATGAGGAGGACTGGCCCGACAAACATCATCGCTAGAAAACTAATAACAGCGCTGAGAAAGGCCTCCAAAGAGCATAACGCTCCAGTCTGGGATAGGGTAGCTGAGGTATTAGAACGGCCCACTAGGAGGAGGCCTGCAGTTAATGTTAGCAAGATTAACAGGTATGCCAGAGAGGGGGAGATGGTTATAGTGCCTGGGAAGGTTCTTGGGGCGGGCGTCCTGGATAAACGGGTTACTGTAGCAGCCCTCTCCTTCAGCATGCAAGCATTGGTTAAGATAAAGCTTGCTGGAGGCAGGGCAGTCACGCTGGAAGAAGCGCTCAGAGAAAACCCGCGGGGAACGAACACCAGGATAATAATTTAGGCTCGGCTTGAGTGATAGAATGGGGGTTCCTAGAGTGGCGTCGGGCGGAGGCCGGGATAGGGAGATAGTCGTCGACGGAGCCGGAATGGTTATGGGTAGGCTCGCGAGTATAGTGGCCAAGCTTCTGATGCTAGGCTGGAAGGTCCATGTGGTAAACTCCGAGAAGATAGTGTTAAGCGGCGACCCTACAATGGTAGTCAACAGCTATAGACGGACAGTGCTTGGTGTTAGAAGCCACTTCTCGCACAAGTGGAGGCCTAAAAGGCCCCGCACACCACAGCGCCTATTCAAGCACGCTGTTAGGGGTATGCTGCCCAAGAACAAGGCCAAGGGCAGGCAAGCATTGTCTAGGCTAAGGGTCTATGTTGGTGTTCCAGAAAGCCTCAAGGGGAAGGAGGTCACTAGATTTCCCGAGGCAGACGCCTCGAGGCTCGGATCGACGTATGTAGAGCTTGGGGTTGTTGCTAGGCAGCTAGGCTGGAGGGGTGTAGAGCGGTGAGTAGTGGAGCGGCGCTGGAGAGGATCGTCATCTCTACAGGTAAAAGGAAGAGGGCCATAGCTAGGGCTGTAATTAAGCCTGGGAGGGGTAGGGTCTGGATAAACAACATACCTCTAGAGCTGTACCCGATCGAGATGGCCAGGATTAAGATGATGGAGCCTCTGCTAATAGCTGGTGAGGCCGTTAGGGGGCTAGTCGACATCAGAGTGTCAGTCAGCGGTGGCGGCGTGATGGGACAAGCTGATGCCGTCAGGATGGCCATAGCCAGGGGGCTAGTCGAGTTCTTCAGGTGCGAGGGAGGAGGGGATGAGATGTGCGAGAGGATGAATAAGATCAGCCAGGACCTTAAGAACGCTTTCCTCGAATACGACAGGACTATGCTGGTCGGAGATCCGAGGAGGACAGAGCCCGAGAAGTATATGAGATACAGCGCTAGGAGGAGGTGGCAGAAGTCTTACAGGTGATGCTCCATGCTCCCCCCGGTGAGGTGCTTCACATGCGGCCGCCCAATAGGCCATCTGTGGCCCAGGTTTAAGGAGTTAGTCGAGTCTGGTAAGAAGCCTGGCGATGCTCTCGACGAGCTAGGGGTTACTAGGTATTGTTGTAGGAGGATGCTGTTCACAGCGGTCACCTACATTGAGGCTACATCAAAATATAGGCTCGGCATCCCCGTACCAGAGGACAGGATTAAGATTTGGGGGTGAACCTAGGCAATGAGCGTACAGATTAAGGAAACACTGGTCCCAGCCGACCTCTATAGGAAGGCTGGCGTCATTTACGGGACACAGATCTGCACCAGGTACATGACCCAGTTCGTCCACAAAATACTCCCCGAGGGATACTACCAGCTGGACTATATGAAGATAGATGAAAGACTTCGAACTGCAGCAGGCTTCCTATCTAGGTTTGAGCCCGAGAAGATAGCAGTGGTCAGCGTCAGGCTCTATGGGCAGAAGCCAGTGAAGATGATGTGTGAGAGGCTCGGGTGTAAAGCAATCACAGGCAGAATAATACCTGGGACCTTCACAAACCCCAACCTCGAGTACTATGTAGAGCCGGATGTCGTGATGGTCACAGACCCTAGAATGGACAAGCAAGCCGTAGTCGAAGCCAGCAAGGTGGGAGTGCCTGTCGTAGCTCTAGCAGATACCGACAATAGCATTGAGAACCTAGACCTAATCATACCAGCCAACAATAGAGGGAGGAGAAGCCTAGCCCTGATATACTGGATAATTACAAGGGAGATAATGAGGGCGAGGGGTCTAATAGGTCCGGATGAAGAGCTAGATGTTAGCTACGAAGACTTCATGGCCAGGAAGGTATTCAAATAGCCACAACAGGTTTAGCGGGAAAGCCCCCAACTATCCCTTAATGTTTCACCGGATTTCACTACCCATAGTATTTGGGAGTTTAGATGGGCATATCTCTCTGGAATACTGGCCTCCCTCTAACAGTCGGTGGAGCCAGCCAGTCTATTACGTCTTTAACCCTCCTGTACTCTATTGTAAGCCTTATTGCACCCATGGGGCTCTCATGGTCTCCGCCGACGAAGCTAATCCGCCCAGTATAGGCGGCCTGCTTGTGGAGATGCACAACAAGCCTGTCCTCGCCTTGAATTCCCTTTCTCAACGCGCTTCTAGCGGCGTCGAGAATCCTCTCCGCTCTCAGCATGCTATGGAGTCTGGCGAGGCTCGAGAGAGAGTTTGATTCTGCTACGAGGACCTCGACTCTCCCAACCCTCTCAAACCTAACAATATCAGGCTCGATTATATTCTTCACAGCCTTCAACACTTTCTCCCTATCCTCTGTGGGCCTCACCTCAGCCTCTACTATCACTCTAGTCTCAGCCACAGGATACCACCCGGGCTAGCCGTTTAGCCTCGTAAACCAGGTCCTCAAGGCTACCCACATTTACTATCATATAGTCTGCGAGGGCTAAAGCCTCCCCCACACCAAGCCTCAGGTTGCTCTCATCCCTAACCTTCAGCGCCTCCTCCGCATGCTCACCTAGCCTACCCCTAGACAGTATCCTCTCTAGCCTCGCCCTCCTCGGCGCGAACACCCCGACAACTACAACCCTCCATCCTTCCCTTCTGAATACTTCAGCCTCCTCCACACTCCGAAGCCCGTCAAGGACGTACGACTTCTCCTTATCTAGCTCCCTGGAGAGTATTATAGCTACTGCGCCGCGGCCAAGCCTGGATCTAAGCTCTCCAGCAACCCTCTCCACATTCTCCGGGGTAGGATCTAGGCCCCGCCTCTCCACCTCCCTCCTAACAACATCGCCCATAACCACCCTCTCTACTCCCAGCTCTTCTGCTATGGCTCGGGCCACTATGCTCTTCCCGCTACCCGGGAGGCCTGTTACAGCCACTATAAGGGGGGGGCGACGCCTGGACAACTCTCCACTTCACCACGGAGAATTAGCCTGCTACTCCCTGTCGAAACCTCCTTACGGCCTCTAGGAAGTGCTCTATCTCGTCTATTGTGTTGTAGAAGTGGGGTGACACCCTAATACTTCCTGGCCTAACTGATATAACTATGTTAGACCGACTGAGAGCCAGACCTAGCTCCTTGGGTCTATCATGCTTGAACACCACTATGGCAGCAGAGCTTTCTGGAGGCGTCACTACATTCAGCCCCATATCACTTAATCCCTCGATGAGCCTTGAAACTAGCCTCCGCGTATGAGTCTTGTATTTCCCTGGTGCATCGAACTCTTTGAGAAGCTTAAGTGACGCTTTTAGGCTGATGAACGCGATGACAGGCCAGGTCCCCCACTCAAGGACCTTAGCATCCTTAGCCCGCGCAAATCGCTTCAGGTCGAAAGGCCTTGAGAATAGTTCTTCGCCTCGCCTCATCCGCTCCAACACAGAGTCGTCTACTGCCATCCACCCAGAGTAGGCTGGCTCGAGGTCCTCGAGCAAGCCTCTCGAGACGTAGACAAAACCAGCTCCATGAAGACCCATCAGCCACTTATAGCTGCCCGTGAGGGCGGCATCAACCCTAAGAGACTTCACGTCCACAGGAACAACACCTACGCCCTGAAAGATGTCGGTAACTAGCAGTGAGCCGTGCCTCGAGGCTATCCCTGCTATCTCCTTAATGTCCTCCACACAGCCCGTAATCCAGGAGACAAGGTCTACATACACTATTGAGGTCCTGTCATCGATAGCCTTCTCAAACCCGTCAACACCAACGCAGCCGTCCTCAGGCTCCACCACCCTAACTTCTGATATCAGGCCTCGCCGCCTCATAGCGTGGAAGGCATAGACGCCCGTAGGGAAGTTTATGCCACTCACAACCACGTTAGAGTTTGGATTTAGCTTCAAGCTGGATAGAAGAGAGTTCAAGCCATAAGTAACTCCCGGGACAGCGGCGATCTCATCCGCTCTAGCCCCGATGAAAGAAGCAAACTCAGCTCTTATACGCTGGAGGTCCTCGAGAGCTTCATGCCAGGGCTCGCCGTACTCCTCCCATAAGTTCAGAAACTTGTCTATTTCAATCCTAACATCCACGCTTAGGGGGCCCGCGCCAGCATTGTCTAGGTAAACCTTTCTCCTAGTTATAGGGATCCTAGACCTAACGTACTCTAGCCACGCCTCCACACCTGGCACCAGATAGTTCTACCAAGCCCGGGGAAATAACATTCTTTTAGCAGACATAGTACCTATCCAGCCCTAATACCAGATCCACGCTATCAGGTGCGAAACGTTACCAGCTAGCTTAGAGCTACATTTTGTCGAGAGGCTCAACTCCAAGAATCCTTAGGCCCTCGCCAATCACACTCTTGACCAGCAATACTAGTGCTGCCTTAGCGTGCCTAGCCCCCTCCCACTCCTCCCTGATCACGCTATCCTTCTGATACCAGGAGTTAAACATGTCAGCCAGCCTTAGCAGGTAGACCGCGAGGTCCTCAGGCGCGAGATCGTCGGCGGCCTTGGCCGAGACTAGGGGGAATCTGAGGGCTTCGATGAAGAGATGCCTCCTAGCCTCGTCTTCTAGGCTGGAAGAATGCGCCTTAAGATAGTTTATCTCGCCATGCTTCTCTAGTATGCTGCTAGCCCTAGCATGTGTGTACTGTAGATAGGGAGCAGTGTTCTCTCGAAGGTCAACTATCCTGTTAATGTCCAGAGTTATTGGCTTTAGCCTACCCGGCTTCACTAGAGAGAATCTCACTGCACCTACTCCAACCTTCTCTGCCGTCTCCTCCACCCACCTCTCGTCAGCCCCTGGATTCCTAGCTCTCACCTCATACTCAGCCCTAGACCTGGCCATGTCGAGGAGTTCGTCGAGCGTGACGTACTCTGCCCTCCTACTACTCATCCTCCTCCCAGGTAGCCTCACTATCTCGTAGTCGTAGTGCAGCATGTTTAGAGCCTCCTTCCTATAGCCTAGACCAAGTAGGGCTATCCTTATCTGTAGCTGCGGTAGTCTTTGGTCGGCACCGATAACGTTTATGACTCTATCCGCGTTGAAAGCCTGGAACTTGTAAATGCTGTACGCAATATCCCGGGTGGTGTATAGCGTGGTTCCATCACTCCTAACCAAGATGAGAGGAGGTATCTCTAGGGCTTTCGGCAGCTTAATCGACTCTCTAGCCTCGGGATCCTCCAAAACAAGTTCTTTAATGATTGAGGGGATGTCGATTGCCTCAGCATCCTTATGAATAGTATAGTACTTACTCTTCCTAGCCTCCTCTATAAGCCTGCCAACCCTGCTACTCCACACGATATCGCTCTCCCAATCCCACTCGTCGAAAGCCACGCCAAACCTCGACAGCGTCTCCCTAAACCCCTCCAACACTGCATCCACAATCATTCTCACGAGACTCTTCTCCGGCTCTAAGCCCCTCTCATACCTCTTCATCGTCTCAGACACTTCTCTCTGAGGATCCTCCATGCCTCCTATCCCTTCTAGGATCCTCTCGAAAACTTGATGATCGCCCTGCTCTTTCAGCCTCCCTAGTATAGCTATGGCCTCCTCCATCCTCCTCATCTTCTCGGGCCCATTAGCCTTTGAGCTCTTCAAGCTTACGGCCTCAATAGCGTTGTGAGTCACAGCATATATCCAGCCGACGGCATAGTCCACCTTAACACCCATTCTAGAGGCTAGCTCCTTAGGACTAACTCTAGCCAGCTTGAAACCGAGAGCTGTAACAGCGGTCTGCCTCCCAACATCATCGATGTAGAACCTAACATTGACCTCATGACCCCTAGCTCTAAGCATTCTAGCCAGCGTGTCGCCTAGAGCAGCGTTCCTAGCGTGGCCCAGGTGGAGGGGGTGTATCGGGTTTGCACTAGTGTGCTCCACCACTATCCTCATGGGATTCTTAGTCTTTGCTGTCTTTGGCCTCCACCCTGCTGATAGTAGCCTGAAAACTTCGTCCCCAAGCTCCTCAACGTCGAAGACTATGTTTAGATAGCCTGACTCGAATCTAGGCTGGGCCCAACCTAGCCCCTGCTCCCACAGCTTGCCCCTAATGGACTCTACGATCGCATCAACACTAGCATTAGCCTTTCTAGAGAACCTGAGAAGAGGGAACGACAGATCTCCGTACTCCCTCCTAGGCGGAGGACCTATCATCCTCTCCAGCCTAGCAGGATCCACGCCTAAGAGCTCTGACAACTGTGTAGACAGAACCTCCACCAGCTTTGATAGAGGGTCGCTCGCATCCACCAATACTCGCCGCACACCCAGACTTCTAGGGAAAAATAGAACACTATAATATAACACATTCAAGCCTAGAGAGTCTGGTCCTTGAGTTAATAACCCCGTCGCCAATCACTAAGGATAGATATGGGCTAGAGGTGGGTAAGACATGGAAGTCCCCTTAAGGCGAGTAGACAGTAATGTGTGGATGATACCCCGCGAAGCGAAGCACTGCATGCGCGTACCAGCAATAATATTCGCCGACGACTTCCTAATAGACAAGATGAAGCAAGACAAAACACTATGGCAGGCAACGAACGTGGCGTGCCTCCAAGGTATACAGAAATACTCAATAGTGATGCCAGACGGACACCAAGGCTATGGCTTCCCCATAGGCGGCGTTGCAGCAATGGACATAGAAGAGGAAAACGGAGTAATAAGCCCCGGGGGAGTCGGCTACGATATCAACTGTGGCGTCAGGGTGCTCAGGACTAACCTTACTGAGGACGAGGTTAGGCCTCGGCTGAAGGAGCTTGTGGACTCTCTATATAGGAACGTTCCTAGCGGTCTTGGTAGCACTGGTAAGGTTAGGCTTAGCGTTCAGGAGCTTGAGAAGGTTTTGGATAGTG
>WANT01000007.1 GCA_015521685.1 Aeropyrum sp. | reverse complement strand
CAACGGTGTTATCAGGAACTACGCCAGCCTGCGCAGAGAGCTAGCTTCTCGAGGACACTTGCTCAAAAGTGAGACTGACACCGAGCTTATTGCCCACCTTATAGAAGAGGAGCTCTCGAGAGAGTCTAGCTTCCTGGACGGATTTGCTCGAGCTTTGTCTAGGCTCGAGGGGAGCTATGCACTCGCAGTGCTCTACAGAGGCGAGCCCAGCAAGATATATTTTGCAAGGATGAGGAGCACGCTACTGCTGGGCGTGGGTAACGGGACGTCAGCCGTTGCTAGCGATCTACCCGCCTTGCTGGGAATTGCTAGCAAGATACTCGTTCTGGAAGATGGAGAGCTAGGCTATATTGCTCCTGGAGAAATAGCTCTCTACAGGCTCCATCCTAGAGGCCGGATAGCGCCCCTGAATCCCGCCGAGATTGAGGCTAGGCTTAAAAGAGTCTCAATAACTCCCGAGGCAGCGAGTAAAGCGGGCTACCCGCACTTTATGATAAAAGAGATTCACGAACAGCCACAAGCCGTTCTCGATACTTTCAACGGCAATGTAGAAGATCCAAGGCTTGAAGAGGCCGGAGAGCTGATAGCTAGAGCGGGGAGTGTTGTAGTTGTGGGTGCGGGGACAAGCCTTCATGCCGGCTTACTCTTCACATACTATACTCACGTATTGAGAGGGAGGCCGGTTATCAGTCTTGTGGCATCAGAGTATAAACAGTTGCTGGGAGTCGTTGATCACGATACAACCGTGGTGGCTGTCAGCCAGAGCGGCGAGACTTTTGACACGCTAGAGGCGATACGACACTACAAGTCCCTCGGCGCCCGGGTTGTCGGGGTTACGAATGTTGTGGGAAGTGCTCTAGACAGGGAGTCCGACGTAACCCTGTATATACGAGCCGGTCCCGAGATAGGTGTGGCTGCCACGAAGACGTACTTGGCCCAGACCATGCTTCTCCAGCTGCTAGCTATACATGTGGCCAGAGAATCGGGAGGCATCTCCAGCGGCGAGGCTAAGGGGTTGAGGTCCTCGCTCTCCAAGGCCTCTCAAGTGGTTGCAGACGCAATAGAGGCTGGGGAGCCTCTCGCAGCAGGCCTAGCAGAGTCGAGAGGGGATAGACTGAGAAACATGTACATCCTAGGCAGGGGTCTGGGCTCGCTTTTGGCTATGGAAGCCTCACTGAAGGTTAAGGAGATCGCATATATACATGCTGAGGCCTACCCGGCAGGGGAGAGCAAGCACGGCCCTATCGCTCTAGTGGAGGCGGGGTTCCCCGTCTTCATAGTGGCTACAAGCGACTCTCCAGAGGCGGCTGGCAATGCTATAGAAATGAGGGCTAGGGGTGCCTGGGTGTCTGTGGTGAAGCCCGCCGACCTAGAGATAGACCTGGGGGAGGGCTTCGAGGTCCTCAACATGCCGCCCACGGGAGGAGATCTCATACTAGAGCCCTACGCTCTAATACCATACTTCCAGCTAGCATCCTACTACATTGCCGTGAGGCGAGGCTATGACCCTGACAAGCCTAGAAACCTGGCGAAGACCGTGACCGTCGAGTAGAAGATCAGCCAATCTTACAATAGGTTTAGTTTCCTGTTTAGACCTCTCTACACCAACATATCAAGTACTAGGTGATGGTTAGTTGGGGTTAGGCGCCATAGTTCTAGCGGGAGGTGTTGGGAGAAGGCTCACACCCATAACTAAGGCTAGGCCTAAACCTTATCTCAAGATCGCTGGTAGGAGGCTGTACGAGTACAGCATTAGCCATGTGAGTGTAGTTAGGCCTAGCATAGAGAAGGCAGTTTTGGTGACTCCTCCTGGAGCTGGGTCGCCACCCGACGGTGTCCCCTCCTGGATTGAGGTTGCTGAACAGGAGGGCGAGGGAATCAGCAATGGACTTAGAACTGGTTTAGAGGTTTTGGGCGGGGATGTAGGCGAGGTCCTGGTATCGTTTACCGGGTTCATAGCTAGCCCTGAAACCATGGCCTTACAAGCCTTAGAGGCCTACGCAGCAAGCGGGTTTAAATCTATAATGCTCGTAGCTCCCGTGTCAACTGGTGCTGAGACATACGGTTTCGTTGATCTGGAGCCGGGCGGAAAGGTCAAGGGTTATAAGAAGGGTGTCAGGCTGGCTTGGGCAGGAGGTAGGGGTTATGTCTTCGCGGGAATACTGGTTGGAGATAGGAGCTCAATTGAGGTCCTTGCCGCATCAGGTTTTGAAGAGGGGCTCAATAAGCTAGCCGAAAGCGAAGCGCTCGGCGCATCGGTGTGGACGGGCAAGTGGGCTGAAATAGCCTTCCCATGGGACCTGCTTAGAGCCCCCTCAATACTACTCTCAGGAATGCCAGCCCAAATACACAGCAAGGCCCACATAGCTAGGACAGCATCGATATCTGGGCCAGTGATAGTGGAGGAGGGGGCAGAAGTCGGTGAGAACTCCGTCATACGCGGCCCAGCATACATAGGCAAGAATGCCAGCATAGGCAGTGGGGCTATCATATCAGGCTCTATAGTTGAGGACAAGGCTAAGATAGGCGCTAACAGTGTCGTCGAAAATAGCGTAGTTATGGAGTCTGCCAGAGTTGGAAGCCTGTCAGTAGTCAGATCTAGCATCGTAGGAGAGGCTGGTGTCGTTGGTGATGTTTGTGTACTGCAGGATGGCCCACCAATAGGGCTTCCTCCTGGGCCTGCTAGAGAGGCTGCTGAAGAGATAGGCGTGGAGAATATAGTTCTTGGATCTATTGTCGCCCCTAGAGCTAAGGTAGGTAGTCTTAGCTCTCTTGATGCTGGTCAAGTAGTAGAGTAGGTGAAATAACAATCCTGCGCTCACGAAGCCTCTTTTCGTGCTTCCCCTACCGTATTGGTTCTAAAGTTCTATTAGGTGTTTTTTGATTGTTGTTACTAGTTTTTGTGCGCTTTCTTCTGGCTCCTCGTTTTCGGTATCTAGTGCTAGTTCTGGGTTTTCCGGAGGCTCGTACGGATCTGTTATTCCTGTGAAGTGGCTTATCTCGCCTTTTAGGGCTTTCTTGTATAGGCCTTTCGGGTCTCTCCTTATTACTTCTTCTAGGCTCGCTTTTACGTAGACCTCTATGAATGGGGTTTCTTCCTCTATAATGCTTCTCACCATCTTTCTCGCGTCCTTGTATGGGCTTACGAAGCTACAGATGACTATGACGCCGTTCCTAGCTAGAAGCCTTGCTATCCACGCTATCCTCTTTAGATGCCTAGTCCTCTCCTCCCTCGTGAACCCTGCTCCCTCGCTCACAGTCTTCCTCGCCCAGTCTCCGTCAAGCAATTCGACGCGATAGCCCTCACTCCTAAGCATCTCAGCCGCAATACTGGCTATCGTCGTCTTACCCGAGCCCGGCAGGCCCGTGAGCCAGGCTACAAGCCCTTTATCTAGGCATTTAGCGTTTCCTACCTCCAAACTGCTCAAACCTCCACTGGGTAGAACGGGCTGCCAAAGCCTTGTTAAAATTTAGTGTAACTCATGGCGATCCCCATTTTCAAGTTGTAAATAAATGATTTGGGGTTCAAACACCTCGACAAAATTTTAATTATACCGTTATGCGACTTCCTACGACTGGCCCTCCGAGTTGGGATAGTAGGGGGTAGACTAATATGGCTGGCAATAAGGTTGCGGTCGAGATATCGAAGGAGTTGTACGAGAAGGCCGCTAAATTTATAGAGGAGAATGGCGGGTTCAAGGATGTGGCAGAACTGGTGGAGTTCCTCCTCCAGGAGGCTATTGCTAGTGAAGATGAGGGAGTGGAGCTGAGTCCTGAGGACGAGGAAAAGGTGAAGGAGAGGCTCAGGAGCCTGGGATACATATAGGATACATATAGCCAGTCTCTTTTTGAGAATAGCTTGTAGCCGTTCGAGGGTTCTCAAGGGTTGCCAGATATCGATAACCTGATACTGGTTTTTGTAGTTGGCCTAATAGCCAGTATCGCTGACTACGGTCTAGGCGTAGGCTATGGTTTGATTGCCGCACCCATACTTTTCGCGCTAGCAGGGATTGATCCGCGGGTAGTCATCACTTCAACCCTTATAGCCCAACTAGCGTCAAGCATTCCTGCATTAATGGTTAACTCGAAGATAGGGAGAATAAAGCCAAGACTAGACTTCTCTATGGTTCTAGCTCTCTCGGCCGCGGTTGGGGTGTTCGCAGGCGCTGTTGTTATGTCCCTCCTGCCTCCTAGAGCAGCGCTTGTTGTTTACATTATTTGCCTTTCTATAGTAGGGCTAGCTGCACTCACTCTTAAAAAATCTAATAGAGATTCTGGAGGTCTCAGTAATGGGAGTCTAAGGCTGGGGGCATTAGGACTGGCAGGGTTGGCAGCAGGAGTAGCTAAGTCCTTGTCTGGCGGAGGGTTCAGCCCAATTATAGTAGTATCCCAGAGGGCGCTGGGAGCCGGGTTTAGAGAATCTGTAGCCAGCCTACCATTAGTTAAGCCACTAGCCTTCGCTGTTGGAGCAATAGCCTACGGGTCGTGGGGGTTTTTAGACCCATGGCTCTCAGCAGCTCTCACAGCGGGAACGCTGGCAGGCCTTCCGCTGGCACCCCTTGCAGCATCGAGAATCCCCGAATGGCTAGCCACAATCCTGGTGGCATCGGCCCTAGCTGTAGGAGTTGCCAAAGGGGTTTTGAGCATAACGTGAGCCAGAGGATCTTTAAACCTCTAGACCCCGCTATAATGAAGGCCTGGGTGAGGGTCGCCAGGCATGGTTCCCAGGCCCCATGGAGGCAGGCTCGTCAACAGGGTTCTTGAGGGTAGGAGGCGTGAGCTCTTCCTGTCTGAGGCCAAGGAGCTTCCCAGGCTGGAGGTGAATATTGAGAGGGCTATAGATGCAGAGGACCTCGCCAAGGGGGTGTTCAGCCCGCTAGACGGGTTCATGGGCCGAGAGGACTACCTAAGCGTGCTGGAGGAGATGAGGCTCCAAAACGGGCTGCCTTGGACTATACCTATAATTCTCGACGCTGGGAGGGACGAGCTCACTGGCGTTAGGGAGGGAGACGACATTCTATTATCCTACGGAGGCATACCAATAGCTGTCCTAACAGTCGAGGAGATATACAGCTGGGACAAGAAGCTACACGCCCAGCGTGTCTTCAAGACTACCGACCCAAACCACCCCGGTGTTGAAGCTACATATGCCAGGAAGGAGTTGCTGGTGGGAGGTAGGATAGAGCTGATAAACCCCCCACCCAACCCCCTAGAGAGGTACACCCTGTGGCCGATAGAAACTAGAGTGCTCTTCAAAGAGAAGGGCTGGAGGAGTATCGTCGCCTTCCAGACCCGCAATGTGCCCCATATGGGCCACGAGTACGTGCAAAAAGCCGCACTCACGTTCGCCGACGGCATACTAATACACCCCCTCTCCGGCTGGAAGAAGAGGGGCGACTACAGGGACGAGGTTATAATAGCGGCTTACGAGGCCCTAGCCAGGCACTACTATCCAGAGGGCGTCATAGTCCTAAGCGTCCTCAGGATGAACATGAACTATGCGGGCCCTAGAGAGGCGATCCACCACGCAATAGTTAGGAAGAACTTCGGGGCAACCCACTTCATCGTTGGCAGGGACCACGCAGGGGTGGGCGACTACTACGGACCCTACGAGGCTTGGGAGATCTTCAAGGAGTTCCCAGACCTCGGTATAACACCACTCTTCGTGAGGGAGGCATACTACTGCAAGAAGTGTGGAGGCATGGTGAACGAGAAGATTTGCCCTCACAGCGGCGAGCACAGGGTGAAGATAAGTGGGACCCGGATAAGAGAGATGCTGAAAAGGGGAGAGCTACCGCCGCCTCACATGATGAGGCCTGAAGTCTCGAAGGTTATCCTGGAGTTCGACAACCCGTTCGTAGAGTAGAGTTCTTCTACTGCTGGGTATAGCCCTCTAACCCGTAGTGCCTTAGGACTAGGCTGCTAACGCCTTCAATACTCTCAGGCCTACCCAATCCTAGGACTTCCGGGTCGCCTCCTATTATTCCGGTCCAGTCGTGCACAGCATCGTCAGGGCCTCTATCGTTCTCCTCTAGGTATAGTGAGGGCCACCCTAGGGTTCCAGCAGGCCTCCAGCTGAGATTATCTAGATAGACCATGAGGTCTGGGGCGTCACCCTTGACCGCTGGATATATCTCGTGGGGGGTGAGAGCTGTGTTCTCCCACGCCTCCCCGTCCGGACCCCTAATCTTCTCAATATCCCTCTTTAGCTGCTTTACTACATCTTCATACTCTTCTTTTTCCACTATCCCCTCCGGCTCTCTCCCCTTTAGGTTTATGAATACCCTAGAGTAGTAGCCCCCCCACGCCCAGGCTATAGTCCTCTCCCAGTCAATCATCCCGGTTGTTAGCTCGGTGCCAGGCTTTCTGGGCTCCCCCTTAAGCTTTAGGTATCCCTCCTCAATAAGCCACTGGTTTATCGCGAAGCCCCCCTTCATTGCTTTGGCTCCATGGTCGGATACAATTAGAACCCTAGTGTCTCTCGGGAGAGACTCTATGAGGTCCTGAGCCAGGTTGGATACTAGGGAGTAGTACTCTGGTATAACGTCTTCGAAGGGGTTCCCCTCGCCCGGATAGCGGGGGTGTTCCTTATCGAAGAACTTCCAGAAGGCGTGGTGGACCCTGTCGGTACCTATGTGCATATACATGGCGAAATCCCACTTCCTCGTGGTCAACAAGCGCTTGACAACCCTGAACTGCCTCTCGGCCAGGCTCCACAGACCCCTCTTTATGCTCTCCTTATCATCAGACCTGTACTTAACGTCGAACACGTAACCACCACTAACAGACTCGACCTCCCTCTTCAGGGTTGAAGGCCAAGTGTAAGGCTTGCTACGGTCTGGAGTGAGGAAGCACGATACCATAAGCCCTTTCAGAGGCCTGGGGGGGAAGGATGGCGGGACCCCCACCACGATGCTTCTCAACCCCCTAGAGCCTAAAACATCCCAAGGCCAAGGCTCTGAGACGCTGCGGCTAGTCACAACATAGCTGCTCTCAGCGGAGCCCGGCTTCCTATGCCTAAACCCGTAGACCCCCAGCTCGCCAGCAGTTTTCCCAGTCATCATAACTGCCCATGCAGGTACAGTTATGGGAGGATTAGTGGATCTTAACTCATAAAACCTAAAATCACCTAGCTCCAATAACCCCTCTTCGACAAAACGGTAGGGAACGCTGTCAAGCCCAAGCACAAAGAGCCTCTCCAAAACTATATCACCACCAGCGAGTGCTAGAACCTAGAATTCATAATTAAGTGTGGTTTGGGATCGAGCCATAAGTAGTTGAGCCCTCTGGTTATTGGAATACTTTGTTTGGAAAATACCAAGGACGATTATGTTGAACCCTGAGATAATATGGCTAGAATAATTTCTTTTCATAGACGCTTCATTTTATCATTTAGTTACCCTTCTCCTCTGGCTTCTCCTCCTTGCCTGGCTTGGTTGTTTCTCCCTCTTTCTCTCCTTCGCCTTCGGCTTTCTCGCCTTCTTTTAGCTCTTGCTCTAGCTTCTTCAGCTCCTCTTCTATCTCCTTCTCTATCTCTTCTATTGGTTTTGGTGGTGGTGTTGTTGCTAGGGTGTAGCCTATCCATGCTAGTAGCCCGAAGAATCCTCCTACTGCTGCCAGGCCTGTTAGCTTGATTACTATTTCCCACCAGTCTGTGAGGAAAACTAGGTAGGCGTAGGCTATTATTATGATGATTGAGACCGCGAAGAGCGCTCCGCCTACCACCCTGTCGCTGGGCAACCCGCGTGCACCCTCTAGTCAAGTTAAGGCTTTAGGGCTGACTATTTATAATCTTTCCACCAGTTCGAGAGGAGTAGCCTCAATTATTGTCTGAATCTTGCTTATAACATAGCTCCCAAGATAATAACTAAAATTTGCTAGTCAGTGCTATATGGTTCTCA
>WANT01000006.1 GCA_015521685.1 Aeropyrum sp. | reverse complement strand
TGAGGTAGCCTCCTCAAGACCCCTCTGCATAACCTCCTTACTCTTCTGCGTGGTGAAGAGGCCCATGTTCAGCGCTACGAACGCTAGAGCCGCAGCCACAATAACGAACGCTATCAGAACGATAGCCGCCTCAATACCCACAATACCCTTCTTTCCTTTTGCTCTCGTCCCCACTGACGATTCACCCTGTGCTGGTTTTGGTCATTATTATATCTTGGTCCGAGAGTTCTGTAGAGGCTATCCGCCTATGGGTATTACCCGCCTGCGTCGTGTTTTTTAAGGAGGTGTTATGACCTGTTTCCCAGAAATCATTGTAAAGCCTGCCCTATACTGAATTAGTAGGTATTACGATCCGGGGCCACATTTTAAAATAATAATTTCTCTCTGAGTGATTTCTCGTTTAAATGATCCTTATAAGTATCCTTTGGAGAGGTTAACGCTTCGCACTTTTCTTAACTCCTAGGTAGTACGCTGTTATGCCAGTGAGGGATGATGCTAGCCCGAGGGTTAGGAGGGCCTCGTCGGGGGTGCGCGAGTAGCCTTCCACCCTGAATGATATATCAAACTCTAGCACCCCTCCCTCTCCTGCTATTGCCACGACAGCCACAGAGCCCCCGGGGCTAAGGCTTTGCACTAGCCTAGCCTCTCCGTTCTCAGGTTCTAGGCTTTCCACCTGGCCGAGGGTCGGTAGTAGCCTTATTGCCTGTATGCTGGCGTCAAGCACTCCCCAGCCGTAGACTATCCCTGCCCGTATGTCTGGCTTTACGCTCCTGTTCTGGACTGTTATGTCTAGTGCCGATAGGTAGTCGAAAATCCTGAAGGGGTCTCCGGCGAGGGTTATCGTGTATGCTTCCCTAACGTTGGCCAATGTTATCTCAACCGTCCCGCTGCTGGCTGTGGCCATAGCCATCAGGACAATTGCATCCCCACTACCCTGGGCTACGGAGCCCTCCCACCCGCTTTCCAGCTTGACTCCCCATAAGCTGCCTGCTATCGCTGCTATAACCAGGCTTACGCCAAGCGCTATCAGCATCCTAGAGCCTATTCCCACGGCTAGCTTGAAGTACTTCACGGCTCGAACCTCCTCGTGAAGTAAAGATAGACCACTGCTAGGGACGCTACTAGCAGGAATGGAACCATTAGGGGCTGCCAGATCTCTATGCTGCCCCCGCCGTAGTATATCAAGGCAATGCCTGGCAGGTAGCTGGCTTCAGCTACCCTCTGGAGGAGCTCGACTCCTGCAGCTCTCCCAACTATGTAGAGGAGTAGGCCTAGGAGAACTGTATAGGCGAAGTAGAACGCCACGCTCAACACGCCGCTCGTTCCAGGCGTCTTTGATATCAGGGCTATAAGCATGAACACCGAACCATACATGAGGGCTTGGGCTAGGTAGGCTGCGTAGGTTGCTATAAACTCCGCTGGATCTTGGCTGACCAGGGGCCACATGGCTATGGCTATGGTTGCTGTGGGTGCACCTAATATTATTATTGAGGGCGCGAGTATCCTGCTGGCGTATAGCGCCGCGGCTATATGGGTCCTCGATAGGGGGTATGATAGGAAAGCCTGCATTACACCAGACTCAACTAGTCCCGTTATGCCTGCTGCACCCCTAAGGGCTAGGAATATAGTGGCTGCGAACAGCGTTGGGTCGAGGGCGTAGCTCAGCATGTATGATGGTGAGGTGAATGGCTGAACTATGACGAGCGTTGCCCCCAGCCCCGCCACTATTATCATCAGAGCGTCCAGCCCTGGGGGCTTTAGGGTGTCGAACATGTCTACGAGAGCCACTATTACAGCCCTTCTTCCACCTCCACTACTATAGGCCATCAGCTTATCACCTCTTCGAGGGCAGGCTCGACTAGGTCGACGCCGAGCACAGGTATTCCCTCGTCTGCCGCCTTGGTTAGAGCCTCGTATACAATCGAGGGGCTTGAGATAGATCTGACAAGGACTGAGAGTCCCTCCACAGAGGCTTCTAGACCAAGCTCTGCTAGGCGCGAGGCTAGCCTTTCTGGCTCGGTAGTCCTTATCCTCGCGAGCCTCTTAGCCTGGAAAATCTCTTGGGGCTCTCCCTCCGCTACTATCCTGCCCTTGGATAGGGCGTAGACACGCTTAGCCACCCTCAGTAGCTCGGGGAGTATGTGGCTCGAGACGAGGACTGCTACGCCAAGCTCCTTGTTCAGCCTTGCTATGAGTGTGAGGACCTCCCTCCTCTCCATGGGGTCTAGGTTGGAGGTCGGCTCGTCGGCTATGATGAACTCTGGGCTGCCTATGAGGGCGTGGGCTATAGCAGCCCTTTGCTTTAGCCCCGCACTCAGCTTGTTAAACTCTTTCCACTCGTGACCCGCAAGGCCTACCGCCTCTATAGCCCACTCGACATCGCTCTCCGATGCACCCTTCAGTCTTGCAGCAGATTCTAGAAACTCTCTAACGCTCATTGATGACGGTAGGTTAGGCCTCTCGAATATAACACCTACCTTCTCGCGGCTAGAAGGCTCTACCCACGGATCCACCCCGTTAAGTAGAACCTCCCCACCGTCCCTCCTTACTATGCCTAGAGATATCTTGAGTAGGGTGGTCTTGCCCGCTCCGTTGGGGCCCACAAGCCCTACAACCTCACCCCTATATACACTCAGGCTAACACCCCTGAGGACCTCAAGCCCCCCATACTTCTTCCTTAGATCCCTGACATCCAGAATCTTCTCAGGCAAAAGGCGCTATACACCCCTCGACCGCCTTGCATGTTTCCGGCTTATATATCGCTGCCCGGAAGACTTTATGGAGACCTGCATATATCAGGTGTCGCGGATAATTAGCTGAGAGGCTCATATCAGCCCCGAACAATACTATTTTGTTTTGTGGCGGGGGTTACGACGCCCCGGTGAGCCTCCCACCCCCTGGGGGTCTATGATCCTGGAGGCCTCTGGCCCCCGCACAACTTCCTAGAGAATTACTACTTTAACATCATACCCCTGAATATAACTGCCGAAGCTAGCACGAGCAAAACGCTTAATACTACTCCCAGAGCTATCCCATCCAGCCCCAGCTCCTGAGAGAGTATTCCGCCCAGGGGCGCGCCTACAGCTATCCCGAGTATATTAGCTATCTGCTGGGCAGCCAGAGCTTTCCCTCTCCTGCTGGCCCCTGCAGTCACTGCAAGGTAGGTGCTACTGGTCATTCCCACCCCTATTATGGGGCCATACAGTATAGCGAATATTGCCAGTGACTGCGGACTTTCTAGGCTGGCCAGGGCATACGCGCCTATAACTGCCAGAGCTGCTGCTAATGTAAGAGGTTTTAGCGGCTTTCTCGCGTCTAGAGCTCTTCCAGCGGCCAAGAAGGCTGGCAGGCTGGCTAGCGTCGCGAGGCCTATTGTCATGCCTGTGAGGCCTGCTGAGGCTTCCTCGCTCGCCGCTATGCCCTCTCCTGTGAGGCTGGTCGGCAGGCCTCCTACTATTACTCCGAACCCGATGTAGAGCGATGCTATTATGGCCGCAGCTCCTAGCGCCTTCCTGACGTCGCCTCTGGCACTATCTATTTCCACCTCTCCTCCAGATGATGACACCCTCTTTGCTGCTAGAGTCTCTGGAAGCGGTAGTGAAGCCATGAATCCTATAGCTAGGACTGCAGCCAGCATCATTAGAGCTGCATCGAAGCCTAGTGCCTCAGCTACCCTGCCTCCCATGTAGCTCCCTAGAGCTACAGAAGCCCCTATAATGGCGAGGTACGTCCCTGACCCGAAACCTATTCTGGACCTGGGGATTGCGTCTCCTACCATAGCGAAGAGGGCTGGATAGACGAGGCTCCCCCCGACAGCGTGTAGACCTCTAACCACTGCTAGCTGCGTTGGCGTGCTTGCTAGTGAATAGAGGACTAGAGAAGCCGTGTCCCAGGCAAGCCCCAGGCTTAACGCCCTCTTCCTGCCAACCTTATCCACTATTAAGCCAGCTAGAGCGCTGGCGGGGATGGCCACCATACTGTATAGGCCTGCTATGAATCCTGCCTCCGCCTTGGAGGCTCCTAGGTGTTCTGCATAGGCTGATATGACTCCTAGGAGGAAAGCCGTGTCCATCAGTCCAGCGAACCCCGCCACCGCTAGTAGGGCTAGCCCTGGGATGCCTAGCCTGGCCATCCCCGCCAATCTAAGCCCCTCATTCTCGCTGGTGTTTCAACTCGGGCCTCTTTATATCGCCGTTAGAACGCTATCAAAATAGACTTAGGGTTTCCCTATTGTCCGGGGGTATAGCGGCCATTCTTTTGGCTGCTGGCGAGTCTAGGCGTATGGGGGCTCCTAAGGCCTCCGTAAGGCTGTGCGGATGGAGTCTTCTGGAGTGGGTATACGACTCCATACACTCTAGCCGAGTGTTTGACGAGGTCCTCGCAGTCCTCAGGCCAGGATTTGATCCTCCCGAGGGCCTATCCATGGAGCCTATTTATAACTATGAGAGCTGGAGGGGGCTAGCCTCCTCTCTATCCCTGGGTCTGTCAAGGGCTAGGGAGAAGGGGTATTATGGGGCTGCAGTCTTCCATGTAGACATGCCTCTAATCAGGCCTAGCACCATTAGAATGCTTGCGGGAGAATTCGTTAGGCTCTGGCCTGACTTGCTGAGGCCGGCCTATAGGGGGTCTCCTGGGTTTCCTGTGTTTGCTGGCCCTCCAGCCATGAGAGCCTCCACTCTGACTTGGGGGGACACTGGCCTTAGGAGGGTCGAGCACCTTCTATATAGGGTTTTGAGGATCGAGGTCGATGATCCTGGGGTAGCCGTTGATTTAGATACACCTGAGGATATAGCTCGTGTGGGTAGACTGCTAGGCTGTGAGAGCTAGCCGTGGAGCGCTCTAGCTATCCTCCTGTAGAACTCCACAGCAGCCTCTAGCTGCTGCATCTCCACGTACTCGTCTGGACCGTGTACATTGCCACCTCGGGGACCGTAGTCTATGGCCTCTACTCCGTGGGGGCTGAAGTACCTGCTGTCGCTCGCCCCGGCAGCCTCAACCGGCCTGTCAGATAGGCCTAGGGCCTTGTTGGTTTCTAGGGCTAGCCTTGCTAGCCTGGAGTCGCTAGGGGTATAGAGGTATCCTCCACCACCCACGACTTCGGCCTCCCAGGCTACGCCACCACCTATAACCTCCTCCAGAGCCTGAAGGACACGCTCCTCAACAACCCTTCTATCGCCAGTCATGGCCCTGATGTCGATGACTACCTCGTGCCACCTCCCCTCACGCCTGTACACGTTTGGGGTCGAGGTCACCCCGAAGTCGCTGTAGAGCAGGCCTCCGGGGGTTATCCTAGATAGGGGTATTAGAGCCCTTAGGAGAAGGGTGAGTCCTATGTCGTATTCTCCTCTGGATCCGCCCTCCCCGGGCTTTAACGCCTCGAGCCACGCGGTGGGCGGTAGTACGTTGCTCTTAACCCACTCCACCCTCAGCTCTGAGGCCAGCAGCCCGCCGATAGAGACCTCCATGGATGCCTCGAGTAGTGGGTGCCTGTCGACGCCCGGTAGGAAGTAGGCTGCATGCCTTGTTGGCCTCCCCCTCACCTCTAGGTCATACCTCTTGCTAACCGTCTTGAAGCCCTCGCCCTCGGAGACAGCGCTCTCAACCCTCACAACAGCGTTGAAAGCATTCCTCCTCCTAAGGATGACCGCCCCCATGCTCCCGTCACCGTTAACAAGATAGTCGGGCCAGAGGCCCTCGCTTCTCAGCCAGCCCGCTAGCCAGCCAGCTCCGCGAGCTCCCCCCACCTCCTCGTCGCCCGTGAAGGCCACCACTATGGTGCCCTCTGAGGGCTCGAAACCCGAGAGGGCCATGCTTATCGCCGCAACGTTGGACTTATCATCGGCCGAGCCCCTGCCATATAGCCTTCCATCACTTATTACTGGCTTGAATGGCTCCGACACCGTCCACCCAGAGCCTGGGGGAACCACGTCGAAGTGAGCCATGAATAGCGTGACTGGCCTCCCAGAGCCCGCGATGTGTAGCAGGGTGGGTACGCCATCGTTAACAACTAGCTTCATCTCAACTCCCGAAAACTCCCGTATAACCTCCGAGACCCTCTCAGCCTCAACCCTGCCAACCTTCACCCCCCTAATGGGGTCGTTGACCGTAGGTATCTCCACAAGCCTCGAGAGGAACTCCACAACACTATTCAACCCCAAGGCGTGACCACCACTAACCATCCACTATGGAAACGTGGTACTCCAGGTGGAAAAGCTCCACTTCCACCCCTAACCACAGCAGTAAGACATAGAGGAAGAACTCCCAGTTCAATAAGCTTAGGATGTAGAATGTAGTAGAGCGCCGCATCCACCCATCCGGGCCTAGCCCACCCGAAAGGCTAGCCTGGCTTGGCGAGCCCAAATCCCCCGGCGCCCCCACACCCCTAGAGCCGCGAGGGCCTCTCTGGGAAGCCACCAGGCCCAAAGGGGGAGCCCCGCACTGGGGCGGACAGCGCAGCTATACACAGTGCCGCCCGCCCCCAGGCGAGCAGCCTACGGCCTCGGGCGATTGGGAGCGGCGGGCTTCACCCCTCGAGGGCGGAAGCCCCCTCGGGGCTTACACCCCCGCCCCATCAACCCCGTCTTCTACGGGAGCCCTCGTGGCCCCCGGCATAACGCCAGGAGCCAACGGCCGCCTCTTTTCGGGGAGGGGTTCCCGCTTAGATGCTTTCAGCGGTTA
>WANT01000005.1 GCA_015521685.1 Aeropyrum sp. | reverse complement strand
CGCTGCATGTTTGATCTTAGGGCTCTCATCCTCTTCCTGGAAACATCTACAGCCACTAGCGTGCTGGAATCCCAGGTTAGCTGCTGGATTTGGGTGGCCTTGCCGCCTGGAGCTGCAGCCATGTCTACAATAGTCTCGCCAGGTCTGGGGTTCAGTAGGTAAGCTACAGTCATGCTGCCAGGGTCCTGGATGTAGTAGAGGCCCTGCAGGTACTCGTGGGTCGCGCCAACTCTCACAGGCTGCTCTAGCACTTCAATGCCGTGAGGTAGCCAAGGTATCCTGGCCAGGCTAAAGCCCTTCTGGGAGAGCCTCTCCTCCAGCTCAGAGCAGGGTGCTAGGTAGTCGTTGCACCTTATAGTTTCTGGGAGCGGCTTCTCGTTCCACCCTACAAGATCTAGAGCTTCGGCCTCGCCCAGAACCTCGATGTACTTCTGAACTAGAACAGGGCTGTATCCGCGGGTTGACGCTATTCTCGCCGCGATCCTCGAGGGCTTAATGCTAAGTACCCTCTCATCCTCGCCTCTGAACTCGCCTAGCATCTCCGCAACTCTCCTGACCACGAGCCTGGGCTTCAGGTGCTTCAACACTCAGGCACCTGCGGGCGTGTAAAATAATTCCCACGAATAATGCCTGAGACGTTGGGGGATATTATGGATGCTGAGAGGGTGGTAGTTGTAGGCAGGTTCCAGCCACCCCACCTAGGCCACCTCCACCTAATACGGCAGGCGCTATACCTAGCCAGGGAGGCCATAATAGTTGTTGGATCGGCGCAGGAGTCGCACACGCTAGAAAACCCTCTGACGGCGGGGGAGAGGGTTGAGGCGCTCAAGCTAATGCTCGAGGAGGAGCTGGGAGAGGATTTCTGCAGGAGGGTGGCTATAATCCCTGTAGCCGACATAGCGATGAATAAGGTGTGGGTCCAGTACCTCAGGATGCTCCTCCCCAGGTTCGACGCTGCCATCAGCGGCAACGAGCTAGTTCTCATGCTTTTCGAAGACATGGGTATCAAGACCTACAAGCCTGAGCTATACAAGAGGGATTCGTGTAGCGGAACCAGGATAAGAGAGATGGCGGCAAAGGGGGGAGACTGGGAGAGTTGCCTTCACCCCAGGGTCAGGGATTTCCTAGGGAAGATAGGCTTCGAGGAGAGGATTAGAAGGTTGTCTGGGTAGGGGTGACCTGCGGCTTGGCCAGGCCTGTAGAGATAGACGGTTCTATGGGCGAAGGCGGGGGCCAGATACTGAGGACGGCTGTAGCTCTATCAGCAGTCACTGGCAGGCCAATTAGGGTTTTCAACATAAGAGCTAAGAGAAAGCCCCCAGGCCTTCGGCCCCAGCACCTTACAGCGGTGAGGGCTGTAGCAGAGATAGCTGGAGGCAGGCTATCCGGGGCTAGCGTAGGGTCAACTAGGCTAGAGTTCACCCCTGGCATAATAAGGGGGGGTAGATACAGGTTCGACGTAGGCACAGCCGGGAGCGTGGCTCTAGTTATCCAGGCTATCACACCTGTCCTTGCTTTCGCCGACAGCTCTGTCGAGGTTGTGGTTACGGGAGGTACAGACGTCCCTATGGCGCCTACCATAGACTACATGAGGGAGGTTTTCAGGCCGATACTATACAATCTTGGTTTAGAGATGGAGATAGAGGTAGAGAGGAGAGGCCACTACCCTAGGGGTGGAGGCCTGGTTAGGGTTAGGGTGCCTAGTCCGCCGGGCGGATTCAGGCCTAGAGACTTCCTAGAGAGGGGTGGGATCAGGAGGGTCGGTATTAGAAGCCACGCCGTGAGGCTGCCTGGGAGTATTGCAGAGAGGCAGGCCAACAGCGCAGCCGAGCTGGTAAGGCGCAGGCTAGGCGTCGAGCCGAGAGTAGAGCTCGAGACCTATCCTCCGGGTAGAGACCCGCATCTCGGCCCCGGAACGGGGATACTAGTCTGGGCGGAGTTCGAACACACGGTGATGGGGGGAGATAGTCTGGGCAGGAAGGGGAAGCCAGCTGAGAAGGTTGGCCGCGAGGCCGCCACAACGCTAGTCGAGGACGTCGAGACGGGGGCTGCCCTCGACAGACACATGTCTGACATGATACCAGTATACCTCGCCCTATCCAGCGGACCCTCCCTAATATATGGAGCAAGGCTCACAAGCCACGCAGCTACAACCCTAGAGCTCCTGAGGATAATCGTAGATGGGTTCGAGTACAGGATACTTGAGGGAGGCGAGGGACAGCCATTCAAAGCCGAGATCCGGCCTCCAGCCAGCCCTCACTAGAGGCTATCCTCCTCACAACCCCCTCAGCCTCCATCTTTATTGCAGCGGAGATGCCACCTAGAAAAACGCCGCGGATCTTGGCTGCAGCATTCTCCGCCTCTCTAAGAGCCTCTTCCAGCTCTCTGCCAGAAACGGCGTCGCGCTTGTTCACTGCCACGTACACCCTCCTTCCGCCTACAAGCCTCGCGACAGTACCTGTCAGCAGCCTACTCTGCCTCTCTAGAGGCATATAGGCGTCCCTGGTAGGGTCGTAGAGGAAAAGGATGGCTCCATCCAGCCTCCTGAGGGCCGCGGCTGCCCTCCTCTCTACGTCATTCATCTCGTCGAAATGTCTGTCGAGCACGCCAGGAGTGTCCACAACCTGTATTCGAGAGCCGTCCTCTAGGATGTGGTGGCCGATGTGTATCTGCCTCGTTGTGAAGGGGTAGGATGCAACCCGCGGCTGCGCCCTCGAGACGCTCCCAACAAAAGTCGACTTCCCGCTGCTCGGGGGCCCCGAGACGACTATGGTAGGTATCCCCGCCTCCACAGCCGGCAGCCTATGCATGAATACCAGTAGGCTACGCAGAAGGTCTAGACCGCGGGAGCACCTCTTGTACATAGAGAGTATTCTGCCCCGCGCCTCCCTGCCTACAGACCTAGCCTCCCTAGGGCTCTCCGACGCCATGAGGAGGACCCTATACTTCTCGAAGAGCCTGTCAGTCATCTTCCTAGACCGGCTTATACAGCTTATGGCATTCCTGATCTCGCTCCTGTCGAACTCTATCTCTATCAAGTCCCAGTAGAAGGGGTGGAGAGAGTCTAGGAGCCTGACGACATCCCTCACGAAATCAGTCCTAGAGATTACTACATCCCTAACCCTCTGGAGGAACTCGAGCTCCTCCTCGTAGGCAGGCCTACGCCTACCCCTCCTCTGCCTACCCCTCCTGCCGATCCTCTCCAGGATCTCGTCGTAGCTAGGCACGTGAATCCTCTTCGCTATAGAGGCGGGGTCTCCCACTAGGCTCAAGCCGACCAGCTCCAGACATAGATTAGGTTTTACCAGCTAGAGAGGGTATAAGCGCGCCCTCCTCTCGGAGAGGCTAGCGACAACCCCCTCAAGCGCGTCCCTATAGTCCTTCTCAAGCCTCTTCAGTGTGGCTGGCGAGGACCTCGTCATGCTAGCCGCCAGAGCCAGAGATCTACTCTTAGAAAGCCCTCTAGACCTAAGCACTATGTATGCGGCGAGCCCGGCTAAAACGCGAGGCCTCCTCCTACCGATACCTCTAATGCCCTTAACAGCCTCGTAGGCTTCAGCCAGCTCCGGGTCCCCGGCCACCACGCTTTCAGCAAGCACATCGCTATACCTGTAGACCCTATCTCCGTGCAGCACACAGCCGTGCCTGAGGGCTTGTTTAACAGCCCTCCTGATACCCCTAGGGAGCCTACCACCCCTCACGTAAGGCCCTCCGCCCCTCTTCTCAGGCTCCCGCCTCCTAGGAGGCGCTCCGTCGTCTATCATCGACTCCTCGAGGACGGCGCCGCAGTCGCCGCACACAATAGAGCCCTCCTCGTGAAGCGTTACTAGCCTCAGCCCACCGCAGTAGGGGCACGGGTCCACGACTCCCTCAACCCCCGCGGCAAGTGATTACTGAGAGTGGCCTCGATAGGCTTACGCCTAACAGCGTTACCTGGGGGAGGGGGGTGAGGCGAAATATTAGGTGTTGAGGCGCTCCACTTAGGTCAGGGGATGCCGGGGTTTGTCGTTCGCAGGGGCTACTGCAATAGGGCTGAGGGTTGAGGAGGGCGTAGTTCTTGCTGCCGACAGGAGGATGAGTTATGGAAGCTTCGTTGCCAGCCGGAATTTCAGGAAGGTTTTCCTGCTTGACGGTAGGATAGGCCTAGCCTTCACCGGGCTCTACGGAGACGTAGGGGGACTCATCAGGATTATCGAGGGCAACATGAGGATGCTGGGAATGGAGACTGGGAGGCCGCCTAGCGTTATGAACGTAGCCAAATTCCTCTCAACACTGCTATACTCGTACAAGTTCTTCCCCTTCCACGTCGAGGTCCTCGTGGGAGGTATAGACCCAGGTGGAGCACCCAGGCTATACGTGTTAGACCCGCTGGGCTCCATACTCGAGGAAAAGTATGCGGCGGCCGGCACCGGAGCTACAATGGCCTTCGGCTATCTAGAGTCGGCGTACCGGGAGGACATGCCCCTAGAGGAGGCTAAGAAGGCGGCCGTCAACGCCATAAGAGCAGCTATGGCAAGGGACTCAGGTAGCGGAGACGGAATAGACGTGCTTTCAATACCAGTCTCTGGGGAGCCCAGAATAGAGGGCATCACCTTCAGGCTGGTCGAGGGTTGAATAGCTGCGCGTGCAATGCGAGGTTTTCAGCTGGAAGGGCTATTGAAGCCCAGAGAATACTCTCCAGGAGGCTTTCCCTCAAGTGGCCGGGAGGCGAGGCTAGGAGGGCTTTAGGCCTCGACGCCTCCTACGCCAGGGTTGAGGGTGTCGATGTAGGTGTCGGTGCCGCCGTTCTGATAGACTCATCGACGCTAGAGACGCTCGGCTGCAGCCTACACATAGCACCCGTCTGCGTGCCCTACATACCAGGGCTTCTAGCATTTAGGGAGCTCCAGGTGATGGCACCAGCAGCCTCAGCCCTAGCACCCCACGCCGATGTTATACTTGTTGATGGCCATGGCATAGCACATCCTAGGGGCTTCGGCATAGCTAGCCATGTGGGAGTGGTCCTCGGAAAGCCCTCAGTTGGCGTGGCCAAGAGGAGGCTCGTGGGGGAGATAGCTGTGTTAGGTGGGGAGAAGGTTGTGGTGTCTAGGGGGGCACCGGTTGCTGTAGTTATCGACAGGCCTGGAGGGCCCATATACGTGTCTCCGGGACACATGATAGACCTTAAGACTGCTGTCTACGTGGTGAAACCCCTCCTCAAGCACAGGCTTCCAGAGCCCACAAGACTAGCCGACCTGCTTGGCAGGATAGCTAGGAATGGGCTCAAGAGGCAGGCAACCCTAGGCAAAGAGTGGATTGAGGGATGTGTTGTTAGAGCCTCAGGCTGTGCTCGGAGTTTAGCATTAAGGCTCGAGGGCCTAGGGTTTAGTGTGGAGGTCTGGTAAGAGTTGGTTAGGTATTACCACCTCGAGCTACTAGCGTGCCCTGAGTGCAGGAACCCGAGGCTGGTAGTCTACCCTGTTAGGGTTACGGAGGGCGGCATGCCGCCCCGTCCTGAGTCGCTGAAATGCAGGAGGTGGTGCTACCTCTTCGACAGGCCTTCCAGCACCGTGCCTGTAGAGTCGTGTGTCTCCTCATGCGTATACAAGGATATAGAGGAGGGCGTTATAGTATGCCCCTCCTGCGGGAGGTGGTATCCCATAGTCGACGGGATACCAGTTATGATGGACGACAAATACCGGGACGAGGAGAGAGATAGGGAGGCTGCGGCCAGGCTCTCACCCCACCTCCCAGACTGGATCAGGATAAGGGCTAGGAGGCCAGTACCCCTATAGGAGGGCGTGGTAGCTGTATTGCTATCAGGTTAAGAGAGTCGACCGCCATAGATATATGGCTGGGTGCGCGGGTTGTCAAGACCCACTGACGTGACAGCGTTCTCGAGAAGCTTGGAGCGGTGGGTAACGCTCCAGAGGATGGTTCTAGAGAACTTTAAGAGGATAGACGAGAGCGTCAAGACCGGGGACAGGCTAGACTTGATAATACACACCAGGCTAGCATTCAACCACATGATCAAGACGCTGAAGGCCTTCGACGACTGGCTCCAAGACCCATTTATATCCTCCAACATACCTAAGGAGCTGCTGGTCGACGTGTGGGAGACAACCCTCAAGATGATGGAGCTCCTCTTGGAGCTAGACATAAGACACACGAGCCAGGTCAAGAACATAATAGAAGAGGCCAGCAGGGAGGGAAGACTCAACCCAATACTATCGCAGCTTAAGGACCTAGGAGGCTGGAGGGACGAGGACAAGAGGGGGGAAGGGACCTCGATGTCCATCTAGCCGCGAGAGTCTGGAGTGCTAGGAGAGGCCTGCGAGCCTCTCCAGAGCCCACACAATCCTCCCAGCCACGCCCCAGGTTTTGAGGGGCCTGCCGCCAAGTATTGAGTGGCGCGAGGCCGCCTTCCTCAATGTGCTCCTCTTGAATGGGCCTCTAGGGAACGCCCCTATCCCTACGATGCCCCCGCTCGATATGGCCTTGGCAGCAATCTCTATGGGGGTCGACGGCTCCCCGCCCTCGTCCAATAGGAGCAGCCTACCATACCTACCCACGAATTCTTGTAGACTCTGAGCACAAACCTCTATAAGCGGGCTTCCAGAGGGGGGCACACGCCCAACTCTAAGAAGTTGTGCCATAAGCCCCTTGAACCTCTCGTAGTGCTTAGGCACCCTAACCCCTGGCCTGACGCTGAAAATCCTCCCATCATACGACTGGAAATATACTCTAAGGAGCCCCTCATTGTATAAGGGAGTGTCTGAGACGACTAGGAGAGAGGTGTGGAGGATATCCGGCCTCCCCCGCTTCCACTTCTGGCTCAAGCCGCTCATAGCGTTGTAGTGGAGACTCTTATCTAGCACCATCTCCCAAGGCTCAATCCCGTATCTCTCGGAGGACCTCACAACTTGTGGATGCCGCCATAGATCCCGTGGTACGAGCTCTAGGCTAGACTCGAGGAATACTATCGAGAGCCCTACCCTTCCCCAGCCTCCCGCCATAGCTCCCTCCTCATAGACTCTAGAGGCTCTACGGGCAGACCCATGAACTCGGCGGCAGTTACAACACTAACCCCCAGAGGGCTTCCAACGCTCCTCAGCTTCTCGATAACTCGGGTGTATGAAGGGTCTCGGACTAGATGGTGGTCAGCCACTAGCACTCTAGGCTTAACGCGCCCTACCAGAGCCTCAAGATTCCTCAAACCCTCATCTATAGAGCCCGACCTCACCCTGTAGCCACCTAGATATGTCGGGGGGCCGCTGATTACTAGCAAATCAGGCCTTGGCTGCGACCACTCTTCGAGGTACGATAACGCCTCCCTACTGCCAGGCCCCTGCACGTCGCTGGCGAACACAACGATGCCCTCCTCGCATGATATTCTAGTCATTAGGACCTTCCCTAGCTTTGTGCCGGGCTCCCCATGCCAGACGGGAGGGGAAAAGTCTATGCGAACACCGCTCTCCACCTCAAATGACCTGCTGTCAGCAAACTCGACGCTGGCCCTATCCCTTACTCCACCCTTGACGAGGAACCTGTACCCCCTTATAGCCTGGCTCCTATTGATATCCCTCCTAATATCCTTGACAAGCAACATCCTACCGTAGTACAGCTCGGGATCACACCTGAGGTAGTGGTCGTAGTGGTAGTGAGTCACTATAGCAACGAGGCTCTCAGCCAGCAGTCTACGAGCCTCCTCCAGAGCCCTCTCCAGCCTCTCCAGCTCTATAGGGTGGGGAGGGAGGGAGAACCTCCTGGGGGCTATCGAGGCGCCTAGATCAACGGCTATAGGGACCCCGCAGGCCTCTACGAATGTAGCAAGGCTCCTAACACCCATACTGTCGGCAGCCACGATCCTCACAGAGAAGCCGGGCACGACGCCTACCCCTCTACCGAGGCTTTGGCCCTCCTAGCAGCCGCCAGAAAGTCCTCCTTAGTTATTGGCAGCCACTTGTTGAGCTCTTCGAAGAGGCGCCACGATACTCTAACCCCACCTCCCGGCCTCCTGCCCCTCCTCACTATCTCGCTGTACACCCTAGCTATGAGGTCCTTCCTAGTCATACTAGTGATAATCGCCTTCTCCAGGTTGCCCGGATATACATATCTAGCTTTGAGGAGGATCTCTACTATCCTATTGATCCTCTCGGGCACGCCGGCAACAGATCCCCTCAGCTCTATCCTCCTAGGCGTGCCCCACGGCACCAGGTTGTCTAGGATTCTGCTGACACCGGGCCTGGGTATCCTGTCGACAACCCCCCCTATGAGGAAGGCGTCTGCCGCCAGGACCTCGCTACTGGTTAGAGGCTGTGGTGCGTCTGGGCGGAGGATGATCACCCTATCCGCATCCATGCTCCATAGTACCTCGCTGGGCTTGCTCTGAGTCATTACAGCCTTGTTCTCACCCAGGACCTCGGAGACCCATTTCGCCGTAGAGCCGTCTATGTTGGTGAGAATCAAGTGAGGGTCCCACAGGTACTTTCTAATCTCGCTTAGGGCTACCGCTATCTGGAGCCTGAGCTTGGACAGCTCCTCCTCTGTGTGGACGAACTTCAGGCTGAAATCCACCACGAAAGCTGGTAGAGGAGGGCTGGGTAGGAGGTCCTCGACCTCCCTCCACGAAGCAACCGCCCTGTATGGCGCTTGGGGCTGAGCTAGGACGGCGTCGGCCTGGACATCCCCGGGGCTCAACACTATGCTGTACTCCTGGCCTCCGTACACAGCCGTGTAGACCACCGACCCCCTGTAATCCCTTTCGGCAGCCAGTATATACTCCCTAACCAGCATCTCCACCGCTAGATGCTGGAACCCCAGCTCCTCGACCCTAGGCCTGTGAAGCCATACCCTAGAGCCCACCCTTCTAGCACCTACACTGTTGAGCACGTGGAGCAAAGCCTCTCCAGGCCTCTCGAACCTCTTGAACCTCCGCCGCGACACCGCCTACACACCCAGAAACTCGTCAAGAGTCCTAGCCCTAGCCCCCCTTTTGCGCCCTATCCATGGTCCTCCAAGCTTCTTCACAGTCTCCCAAGAGTACCTTACGTAGCTCGGCCTACCCCCCCTTCTGAACACCTCGGCTAGCCACTCCCTAGTCTCGGGGTCGCTGGGGTAGCCGCTGCCTCTAACGCCGTGCAGGCGGCGCAGTACCTCGATGCGGGCGTCCCTAACCACCTTAGCCACGATGCTGGCAGCAGACACCACAGGATACTTAGTGTCAGCCTTCTCCTCAACGATGATAGAACTCCTCTGGACGCCGAGAGCGGTTAGGGCGTCAACAACGCCCCCCTCGTCCCCGTACCTGTCTATCACTATGGATGTTGGTAGGTAGCCGTAGTGTGCCATAACTCTCGATACTAGCCTGGCTATAGCCCTAGTGACGAGCCTGTTAATGTTCTCCCTATCTATCTCCCTAGCGGGTATAGCTTGGACCGTGAAGAAGCCTACCCCCTTAAGATCCCTATATATATATAGTCTCCGAGCTGCCGTGAGGACCTTGCTATCCCTCACCCCAATCTCCTCTAGGAGTCTCTTCTCCGAGGTGCGGGCCGCATACGCAGCCACCACCAGCTCGCCCACCACACTGCCCCTACCAGCCTCGTCGACACCCACCTCTACTCCAGCCATTTAAGCCACCGGGGGGGAACATCCACTTAAATCTAGCTATCCCCAACCCACCTATTAATGAAGAGTATTTAGCGGCAAGCACTCTGGTGTGCGTATTGAGCTGGCTTAGAAGGCTCGTCGGGGGCCCCGACCCCAGCGAGATAGAGTCCAGGGTGATGGACATTGTTAAGGAGCATCTCACTAAGAGGGTCGACGCCGTCCTAGACACGCTAATACCTTACTACAAGCAAGTTGTTTGGGACTCTATAACCTTCAGAAGGAGGGAGACTGTTCTCAAGGCCCTCGAGTCAATATCGACAAGGCTTACAGTACCAGGCCACGTCTACTATGCGACGAGGGCGGCAACGCTGGTGTTGAAGGGGGAGATGGGGGTCGACACGGGTAAGGCTATTGTTGAGAGGGCTCTAGACTCTGTTCTTGGTTTTGACGAGGTCGGCCGCAGGGAGGCTGTGTCAGCTCTGCTGGCCGAACTCAAGGGAGTTAGGAGGCTGGTGGTTCTGGGCTACTCTATGATAATACTGGAGTTTGTGGAGAGGCTGCAGGCTCTAGGCGGGGTAGAGCTAGTGGTTCCCGAGGGGGGCCCGCTAAAGAGTGGCAGGCTAATAGTAAGGCATGCTAGGAGGCACGGGATGAGGGCGTACTACGTCCCCGACTCGGGCATATACTGGGCTGTGAAGGAGGCTGACGCCGTCGTAGTGCCCGTATATGGAGTGTCTCTTGACGGGCCTGTGTCTGAGGCGGGTGCTAGCATAGCTGTGGTGACAGCGAGGACCTCGGGCATACAATCCTTAATGGTTGGCAGCGAGATGAGTCTAGCGCCCCCGACGGTGGGTGCTAGGGAGATAGCCTACTTCAAGGTGGAGTCCAGCCTGGGTGGGAAGAGCCCTATAGACCTCTACGCTCTGGACGTTGTTCCCGGAGAGGACGTCGACCTACTTATAACTGGGAGGCTTAAGGAGAGGTGTAGAGGTAGGTGCGATAAGAAGGCTATATCATTATATGCTGGTGAGGCGAGCGAGAGTATAATGAAGTCTCTTATAACGTTCATGAAAGCCGATACAATGGCTGGGCTAAAGTAGGGGGTTATTCTTTCTATCAAGCCGGGGTGGTCATACCCTCCTCCCTATCGGGAACACCAGCATAGGTATCTCCTCTCTACAGTCTAATCCTATGATCGAGCACAGCTCCTCATCGTAGAACGCGCCGACAGCCACGGTAGCAAGCCCCAGCGCCTCGCACACAAGATACACGTTCTGCCCCGCGAACCCGGCGTCCCAATGAACGTACCTATAGCTCCGGTTCCCATACTTCGAGGCTGTCCGGGCGTAGACCGCTGTTAACACTATAGCGGCTGCTGCCTCGGCTACATGCTCCTGCTCTAGAGACGCCCTATAGAGGTCCTCAATGCTTTGGCCTCCCAGGCGCTCTAGGCAGTGGCCAGGAGGGTAGTAGTGGTATAGGCCCTCCTCCAGCCCATCTACGGCAGAGGAGAATATGTAGGCCTCTATGGGCTGGAGGGCGCCGGCGCTCGGGTATGGTCTCTTAGGCCCTCCCCACCAAGCCCTCCCAACGATGCCCAGTGTATAGTATAGGATTGTCGAGAGCTCTCCGAGGCTGAGGGGCTCCCCGGAGTACTCTCTCCTGCTCCTCCTAGACCTCAAGGCCATTAACACGTCAACACCGCTCGACTCGAGTGGAGGGGGTAGCCTAGTGCACACAGCCCCCTCATACCTCTTGAAGTAACCAGGGAATGCCCTCGCCAAGCTCCCCCCATAGTAGGATCTATCGAGCTTTGATACCTCGTGGTATATCATAGCGGGGTCTCCGCTGCTGGCGGCGGCTTCGAGTCCGGCCTGTAGCCTAGCCCATACGCTCGGGTCTAGCATCCTCTTCAGCCTGGTGAGAATACTCTCGCAGCTCTCCTCTCCTCCCACAGGATATTCACCACACCTAGGCTTTGTGCGTTGATGGGAGTGTTAGTCTTTAGCAGTCAGTTTTAAACGTCTATTTAAAGGTGTGGATCCAGGTTTTAAGGTCCAGCTGTCATGGGTGTATTAGCGGTGCCTCCCCTTGGCTAAAGTGCCTGTGAAGATCGTGTCGTGGGAGGAGATTGTCGAGTGGTCTAAGGGGCTCGCCGAGAGGATAAGAGGCGACGGCTTCCAGCCCGACGTGGTAATTGCTGTGTCTCGCGGGGGCTTCGTGCCGGCCAGGCTGATCTGCGACTTCCTAGACGTGACGAACCTCCTCAGCATTCAGAGCCAGCACTGGGTGGAGGCCGCTAGGATGGCTGAGAAAGCTATCCTGAGGTTCCCTTACAGGGTAGACCTGTCAGGCATGAGGGCTATACTGGTGGATGATATAGTTGACACTGGAGACACTCTCCAGCTGGCCCGAGATTTCGTGGTGCGGGAGTGGAGGCCTAGCGAGCTTAAGGTAGCCGCCCTACAGTGGATTAGCAGCGTGGCCAAGATCAGACCGGACTACTATTACCTGGAGGTTAGGGACTGGACGTGGTTCCAGTACCCCTGGACTAGGCTGGAGGACACCATGCAGTTCATAGTAAGGATCTTCAGGGAGGATGAGAGAGCTCGGGGGAGGAGCTTGAGTGAAGACGAGATTGCATGGTTGTTCAGGGAGTTCTACGGCGTGGATCCTAGGCAGCTCGGCCTGTATTGGGGACTTGCCCTTAAGAGGCTTGTTGAGAAAGGCATTCTAAGACTCGAAGACGGTAGGTACTATCTAGCGAAGGCGGGGTAGGAGCTAAACGAGGTTCCGTACCCGAACTATGTAAATCCCCTTATTCCTGCTCCACGCAGCCTCTACCACCACATCGTCATCGCCGACATAACCCTCTCTCCTCACCCTCTCATACGTCCTGGCGAGGCCCTCCTCGTACTCGTGCTCTCCCACGACCACAGGCTCGGCAGCCCATATGTGCCTGACTACGCGCTCGATAACCTCGTTAGGGACGCCTGTGTAGAAGGTCTTTAACGGCCTGAAGCTGGCTATCCTCTCAGCGAGCCTACCAGTCTTGCTGTATACTATCAGGGGGGCATCGAGACTCTCGGCTAGCTCCACAAGCCCTAGGGCTAGCTTGTATAGCGTTCCCTCAGCCTGCCCTCTACTTGGAGGGCTCTCCAGGAGCTTCTTGTAGGCTCTACCGGTTATCTTGCTCATCCACTGGACTGCCTTTACTGGATACTTGCCTACTGCGGTCTCGCTGGTCAGTAGGAGGGCGTCTGCTGCCTGCAGCACCGCCTGGTAGATGTCGACTACCTCGCTCCTCGTGGGCACCGGGCTCTCGACCATGCTCGAGAGGAACTCCGTGGCTATCACAACAGCCTTATTCCTCCTCCTAGCCTCCCTAACAATTCTCTCTTGGACGAAGGGAATCTCCTCCAGGCTATAGTGCATGCCTAGGTCGCCTCTAGCCACAATAACCCCGTCAGCAGCGTCAGCTATCTCGCCAGCCCTCTCAACACCTCTAGGGCTCTCTATCTTCGCATAAACCCTGACATGTCTGAGGCCGAGCCTCGCCAGGAGAGACCTGATCCTCTCAACGTGCTCCGGGCTCCTGGCGAAGCTTACGTAGACGTGCCCCACTGGCTTGTCGGAGAAGAAGTTTAGAGCCTCCTTATCTTTAGGTGTCACGGGTGGTAGGTCCAGCTCCTTCCTCCTTATAACCACTCCCTTCCTGACTCCAAGAACACCTCCCTCCATAACCCTAGCCCTAGCTCTAAACCCCTCAACGCTCTCGACTTGAAGCACTATCTTGCCGTCGTCAACGAGGACTATATCACCCTCATCGAGAGCGTCGAAGAGCTGCCTAACCCCCACGGGTATGTCTCCCTCGTTCAACCCTATAGTCACGGTCTCTCCCTTCTCCAGCTTGACCGGCGCTGTGTTCGAGGTCCTGACTCGAGGCCCCTCGAGGTCAACAGCTATCCCTACCCTACGGCCTACGACAGACTCAGCTCTGGCCACATTAGCCATTATCTCAGACCACTGCTGAGGTCCTCCGTGGCTAGTGTTGATCCTAACCACGTCGACGTTAAACCCCAACATCTGCGACAATATGCTCGCGGAAGACGAAGCGGGACCAACAGTAGCGACTATCTTCGCTGGACTCCTAGTCAAAGTAATCCCGCCTCTCTCAACCTCCTCTCTAACACCCTAGACTCCTCGCCGAAGAGCGATACCGACTCAGCCAGAAGCCTCCTATCCACGCTAATTCGACCCTTCTTGGCTAGCCTCCCTATCTCCTTGAGCCTCTCAATATCGCTACCACGCCCGGCATGGGCCTTGAGAGCAATATGGTCCTCCAGCCTGACAACCCTAACCCGCACACCGTCAAGAATAACCCTCTCCGACCTCTCTAGCATGACATCCGGGACGTAGAAGTCGTGAACGTTATCATAGAATTCGAGGGGAACCTCCTCCCCCTCAACCCTAGCCACCAGCCTCGGAGTCCCGAGCCACGTCTGCCCAGAAACCCATCCAAGCTCGAATGCGACACTAGAATACTCCTCTTCAAGAAGGGGCGGAGGCTCCTCACCAAAGAGATCCACATCATCACCCAAATCCCTAGATCCCAACGCGAGCTCAACAACAGTACCACCTATGACAACGAATCTAAACCCCCTGTCCAGAAGCGCCTTAAGCGCCAGACCAACGCCTCTCCTAGAGACCAACAAACACACCCCCAAACACCAAAGAGGCGGGATCAAGGGATTAAAACCCCCGAGACAATCAAACCTAGAATTAAGGGCGGGGGTGCCGGGGTGGCCGAGCGGCCCAAGGCGGCGGGCTCGAGGTCGGCCAGGGGTTTCCCGCGCCGCCGCACGAGAGACCCGTTGCCCCGGCGAGGGGCGCGCGGGTTCGAATCCCGCCCCCGGCGCCACACCCCACTGTAGCAGGGGGCCGTCGTCTAGCCTGGCTAGGATGCGGGGCTTGGGACCCCGTGGTCCGGGGTTCAAATCCCCGCGGCCCCACCACGATGCTGGCCTCGTAGCCAACCGTCTCTATTTCTAACGCAGTTGAGAGGGGACTACTGAGCCTGTATCTAATGTTAACACTATTAAGTGTCGAGCAATTCTCGTTCTGAGATAATATAGAGATGCGAGTCTATGCACCACCCGGCTTGTTACATGTGCTTACTGGCCGGAATTAAGATGTGGCCATGGTCTTAGCACTACTTGTCCGTATACACTGCAGGTAGCAACCTTGATTTCCTAAATAAATATAGTTTCCGTAGCTTAAGCTTAATATTACAGAGTCTCTCCTATAGTAGTTTCTATGTCTCTCGGAGTGAGAACTCTAATTTTGAGTCTTTCAAGATCGCTACCTTTGTAATCACTTATGTTCCACGTCAGGATTATCACGTCTTCGTACACCGTACGGAGATGGAGAGCTAGTGCTACGAAAGGCGCGTCATCAGGATCTCGGGCATACTCCAATGCAATACTCATAAAGCTCCTTATAACTCTGCTCTCAACGGTCCTGACGCTTGATAGGAGTAGGGCGAGCAGGTATCTCAGCTCATCTGCTGACAATCCTTTATCTAAGGCTAGGAGCTCTATCTTTCTTCCCAGCTCGTCGAGTAGCACCTCGGGTGCATAGAGATCCGCCTGGTCTTCTAGGAGCAGTAGGACTCTCCTTGTGAAGCCGTCCGGCTTCAGAAGGGACGATATAATGATATTAGTATCCATCACTACAGCTCGTTTTCTAGTAGATCTTTTCTCAGCCTCCTCTTCACCTCCTCCTCTAGCCACTTGGCCTCCTCCTCATCGATTCCAAGCCTGGCTACCAATATCTCGATGAGAGCTAGCCTGACGGCCTTGGATAGAGTTACCCTATCGACTTCCATCCACTTGGGCAACTCTACTTCTACCAAGACTTTCTTACTTTCGCCCATAAGCTTGGCGACCCACTATAAGGTATTATTGGTGATGTCTGGGCTTTATATTAGACGTTAGGCATCACCCGAATAGTGTCCAGTTAGGTCGATCGGGAGCCAGCTTTCCCGAGAATATAGGGAGTTAGTTGCCTAGCAGTTAGTCTGTGTTCTTATACTCTAATTAATTGGGTAATGCTCGGTTGAATGCTAGTACTAGATATTACATCTTTGCTCTATGCTGTGCGAGCTATCGACTTTATCCTAGGACTTCATATACCTGTCTCAACAAATACATTTATAGAACGGTTTGGTCAGCGTACTAGGTATTAAGCCCCGCGGCCCCGCCATGATGCTGGCCTTGTAGCCAACCGTTTCTATTTCTCACGCAGTTGGGGGGTTCTAGTGTTATGATTCCTGGTGTGAGTGGGCTAGGACTCTGGAGTGCTTAATTATAGGGGAGAATATTATTTTTGTTTGTGTAAGGGCTTAACTGTGGGAATGCGTCTTGAGTGGGATTGGCGAGGACCTCAAGCGTGTTTTGGGCGGGAGTAAGGTAGAGACTGACCCCCACGTTATAAGACTGTATTCTAGGGAGCCTAGCGGGCTTGAGGGTATGGTTGAGGCTGTTGTTTTCGCTGAGTCGGCCTCGGACGTCTCGAAGGTCCTCAGTTATGCCTACGAGAAAGAGATTTACATATATCCTCAGGGCTCTTCCACGGACCTTGTTGGGGGTGCTTATCCTGAGAGGCCTGGTGTTGTGCTGTCTCTGGAGAGGATGAGGCGTATCAAGGAGATTAGTGTTCTAGACTCTATAGTGGTTGTGGAGCCGGGTATAAGGCTGTGGAATCTGAACGAGGAGCTCTCGAAGCATGGATACATGTTCCCTATTGACCCGGGAAGCGTTAAGGTTGCGACGGTAGGCGGGGCCATCAATACTGGCGCTGGGGGGATGCGGGGCGCTAGGTATGGAACCATGAGGGACTGGGTGCTGGGCCTAACACTAGTGCTACCAGACTCCGAAGGAACAATTCTGAGACTAGGGTGTAGGACGCTTAAGTGCAGGCAAGGCTACGATCTGGCGAGGCTCATGGTTGGAAGCGAGGGGACCCTTGGGGTCGTAGTAGAGGCTGTACTTAAGATAACACCTCTACCGGAGAACGTAGTGGTCGTGCTATCGTTCTTCCCCCGGCTCGAAGACCTAGTTGAGGCTGTGATAGACATCAAGTCTAGGGCTATGGACACCCTCCTCATGGAGTTCATGGACGCGGACTCTGCTAGGCTGGCTGCCGAGACTCTGGGCGCCTCGATCAGGCCTGATGGCCACATGCTACTTGTAGGCGTGCCAGTAAATAGAGAGGCAAGCGAGAGAGTCCTAGGCGAGCTAAGGTCGATAATGGCTGGTGCTAAGGCGTCTAGCATCTATACTGCGAGGAGTATGGAGGAGGCTGAGGAGAAGAAACTGCTGGAGATAAGGAGGAGCCTGTTCGCCACGCAGGCAATACTAACCCAGAGGCAGTTCCAGGGTAGGAAGGTTATGATGCTCATGGAGGATATAGCTGTACCGCCCTCGAGGCTGCTAGATGCTGTTAAGATGCTTAGGGAGCTCGAGGAAAGGTATGGTTTTAAGACGGTTCTGGGAGGCCACATCGGGGACGGGAATCTCCACCCGACGATAAGCTATCCCGCCGACGACGAGGACGCTAAGAGGAGGGCTCTAGAATGGTACTATGAGGTTATGAAGCTGGCTGTGGAGTTGGGTGGTACTGTGAGCGCAGAGCACGGTATAGGTGTTTTGAAGAAGAAGGCTTTGGAGCTGGAGCTGGAGAGGATTGGGTCTAGGAGGGCTTTAGAGCTCATGAGGGGTATTAAAAAAGTGTTTGATCCCAAGGGGATATTGAACCCGGGTAAAGTGATTTAGCCTAGCAGCCCGAACCTCTCCATCCACCCTAGAACCGCGAAGACTCCCCAGTACAGCATTGCCAGTATTAGTAGGACTGGGATTATCGGGTGCGGCTTCATAGCGTTCCAAATCTCCTTTGGCAGACTCTTGCCAGCCACGTAGTATATGAAGTATAGTGTGAGCGGTATGGATATTATCTGGAAGACAAGGTTGATGTTTGCAGGCAGCTGGAGGAGGAGCACGGGTCGTATGCCTGCGAGGTTTATCGTGGATATCCAAATGCTGCTCCAGAGGGCGAAGAGTGTTATAACGGCGAAGTAAGCCGTCCTTATGTCGTTCCTGAAGAGCCTCCTGAATGGCTCTAGAGCGACGTAGGCGGAGTCGGCTATCTGCCTGGCAACACCCTCAGTGAGGCTGAGCTGGGTCCCGAAGAGGAGGACAGCTGCTACCAGGAGGAAGAGGGATGAGGCTAGGCCCACGCCGAAGGCTTTCTCCACGATGTCGGCCTGGAGCTTTATGACCTCGACCCCGCTGACGCCCGCAGTCTCGATACCCAGGTTCTTCTTGCCTGAGTAGACTAGGGCTACGAAGAACACTGCCGTCAGGAAGTTTAGTAAGAAGAATATCCCCCAGAACACAGTCCTTACGTTGGACCACCAGGCCTTGAGCCTAGCTATGTTCTCCTCGGTGGGCTCCGGCAGATAGCCGACGATCTCTAGCTCCGTCGGCCTTCCCCTGAGGTAGCCGGGAATCCTGCCGATATACACCCCCATACCGTAGCCTGCGTCCCTCACCCAGAAGCTGTACCACATGTTGGTTGTGCCTCCAGCCCCGATGAAGGCTATCGCTGCGGCCAGCGTGAAGTATGAGACCTGTTCTGGTATAGCATCTCCTGGCCAGCTAGGTATGAATATGCCCTTGAGGACGTCGGCCCACACGTCGGCGCTGGTGACTACGGCGAGGCTAACTAGTAGCATAACCCATATCACTACCATCTTGAACGTCAGTATGTACTCTACCCACTCCCTGACCACTCCTGCCAGAAGGGCTACGACCCAGACTAGGAAGAAGAGGAATATCGCCCAGACTACTGTGGCTAGAGCCTCCTCCCCTGGCCCGCCAGTAAGCACGTAGAGCGCCCTGCCGCCCGCTGCGGCCCAGCCGCCGAAACCCCAGGCTAGGAAAGTGAATAGTCCCCAGAGTATTGCAGCTGAGGCTAGTCCCTGGATCCTGGCCATCTGTAATACCCAATGCTCGCCCGTCCAGACGGTCCACCTGGCCATCTCTAGCGTCCAAATCGTCTGGAATATTAGCGAGATGAGTGCAGCCCATAGGAGGACGGGGCCGATGTTGGCAGACATTATAGGCCAGAATATGAGCTCTCCACTCCCGATAGCGAGGCCTAGAGTTATGATGGCCGGGCCGATTATGAGGTTTTTAAGTGGCGCTGGAGGCGGCGCTTCGGGTTTGAACCCTATCGGCAGCTTTCCTACGTATTGCGTTTTTTCACTGCCCATATTATTCACCTCCCTCAAAGTCAAAACAAATATTATAATATATAGTCGTTGTAAAAATGTTTTCCCACCGAGATAACTTATATTTTTATTTAAATACAGTGATGCGATGGGAGGTGTGTGGGCCTTACTAGGAAGCCTGTTGAAGAGGCTCTCCCGTGGGAGGAGCAATACCCTGGAGGAGCCGCACATAGAGCATATCGAGGTAGAGAGCCTTTGCTTCAGGGAGGGCAGGATAGAGTACGAGTTTAGCCTACGCCTCTCTAAACCCTCAGAGATACTCTCGCTTAACCGAGGCCTAAACGCACAGCTCGAGGGCGATGGATGGAGGGGTAGGAAGAGGGTTGAGAGGGGTCTGGGGTGGGCAACACTTATGGTTTATTCGAAGCGCGGAGGCTATATGGAGGCCTCTGGAAGGGTTTGGGGAGAGACTGAGGATTTCACTCTGAGCGCGTACGGGACTCGAGTGGGGAGAGCGTTGCTGAAGGACGAGACTATATGGCATCCCATCCCTAGCGTAAACCTCGTATCGTGGGGTCTCTCGGGAGTCGTAGAGTCTTTCCTAATAGCGGGCCGCGAGTGTGAGGGGAGGCTAGTGGCTCCAGGCGAGCATAGGGGGCAGGAGGTTTTCGAAGGGCGCTTTCGCGCTAGGCATCCTGGGGTGTCAGTTATCATAGGACCCTACAGGAGGGTATCCCTGGAGTCGGGGGAAGCCTATCTCTGGGGCGGCCTTGATAGGGGTGGAGTGAGGTCTGTGCTAGGCGAGATAGATAGTCTTTCAGCCCCCTTCATGGAGAGGGGCCTCCTAGCTTCTAGGATTGATAGGGTGGTTGAGGTGTGGGACGAGAACGACCCCTTCGCCCAGGAGAATATGATTGCAGTGAGGAGTAGGGTTTTGAGGGGGCTAGCCTCTGGCAAGGATGAGGCGCGCTACGAGGTCCTAGTGTCAATAGCATCCCTAGCCACTGCCTCAACCCGCCTTAAAGCTCTGGACGCCTACTGGTTCTTCGAGTCGCTCCCTGAAGCGCTGGCTATGGCGGCCTCCCAGGACCTCGAGGGATTTGAGAAAGTTGTCGAGTCTAGGGTGAGGCAGCTTGAGGGCTGTGTGAGGGATACTCTAGGGGGTAAGGCGCCTATCTACGGTTCTGGGCTTCCTCGTGGTGCTCGGCAGCGTGCTATAATAAGGTGTGGGGGCCCCCTTGCCCTATGGAGGCTTGTTGAGTCCGCAGGTCCAGAGTCCCTTTGGAGCATTGTCAGCTGTGTTTCTAGGGCTGGCGGTTATGGTGAGGAGGATGTGAGGAGGTGTATAGAGGCTGAGAGCAGGGAGGTGTCGGAGGAAGTATTTTCGAAGGGTAATCTACTAGAAAGGTAGATAGAAGTGTTTGGATGAAGGCTGTGGGTGTGAACCTCCTTGTCGTGCGTCCAGCAGGAGGAGACTTCGAGTACCGGCCTGAGGGGTAGGGAGTTTCTGATAGTGGAGACATCTAAGTGCATATATTGTGGCTTCTGTGAGCCCGTTTGCCCCACACTACCCCACGGCAGGCACAGGGGTTACGGGCCTCGAGGAAGGGTTTTCATAGCTAGGCTTGTAGCCCTAGAGGATTTTTACACTGATGGGGACGAGGAGTCTCTCTATTCGTGTCTACTATGCGGTGCCTGTAACGAGGTTTGCCCAGCTAGGATTGATATTGTTAGGGTTGTGAGGGAGGCTAGGAGCCTCCTCGTTACGAGGTGATAATCCCGGGGAGCGCCTTAAGTCGTCACAACTCCAGCCTAATATATATTATTATGTATTGTGTTAATATTTAGAATCCTCGATATTAACCAAACTAAGACGAGAAAGAGAGGAAGCTTCAGGGCTGGGTGTCTCTAGCTTGTACACAGTCGTGGTTGAGGAGGTTAGGAAGAGGTTTGGCAGTGTTGTGGCTGTTAGCGGCGTTTCCTTTAAAGTAGCGGGCGGGGAGATATACTGTATCGTAGGCCCTAACGGTGCTGGTAAGACTACGACGTTGAGGATGGTAACAGGCTTGATAGCGCCCGACGGTGGGAGGGTTGAGGTTCTGGGTGGGGACCCCCTAAAGATGAGCGTGGAGAAGCGTAGGAGGATCTCCTACCTGCCAGAGGATGCTGGCGTGTATAAGAACCTTTCTGGTATTGAGTACTTAGAGTTCGTAGCTGGGGTCTATGCGAGGTCCTCGGTTGAGGCTAGGGAGATGGTAGAGAGGGGAATAGAGCTCTCGGGGCTAGGAGATGCTTTGGGCAGGCGGGCATCTAGCTATAGTAAGGGTATGAAGAGGAGGCTCGCTCTGGCTGCAGCTCTTATGGTGGAGCCTGAGGTTGTTGTGTTAGACGAGCCTACGGCGGGGCTAGATGTCTCGCATGCGCTCGCTGTTAGAGACTCTATAATCAGCTACGTTAGGTCCTCGGGCGCCTCAGCCATACTCTCAAGCCATAACATGCTCGAAGTGGAGTACATCTGCAGTCGTGTAGGCCTGATTTCTAGGGGTCGTATAGTGGATGAGGGCAGCCCTGAGGAACTGAAAGCAAGGTATGAGGGTAGGAATCTCGAGGAGGTTTACGTCAAGGTTGTGGGGGGCGTTTCTTGAGGAAGGCGCTTATAGTAAAGGAGGTTAAGGAGCTCCTTAGGGATAGGTATGTCCTCTTCAACATAATAGTCATGCCAGTCCTAATGGTGTTTGTTCTTGGCGGCTTGACGCTCGCCGCCTCACAGTCGGGGGGAGGTGAGGAGGGGGACGAGGGCGAGGCTGCGCTTGTCATACTAGACCCAGGCGATCGCTATGCATCCATCCTCGCCCAGACCCTGGGTTGGAAGGTGTTCAGCAGTATTGAGGAAGCCTTAGAGTCTTCAGATATTGTTGTGGTTATCCCGGAGGGCTTTGGAGACGCTCTTGAATCCGGCAGGCCTGCAGCCATAATGGTCTACGCTAGAATTGATGAGCCCTCTCTTGCTGAGGCATTCAAGCCAGGAGATGCGATTGGGTTTGTTGAAGACGTGGTAAGGCTTGTCCTGGCCAGTGAGAGGGGTCTCGATCCGGCAGTAGTCCTTAACCCGGTTGTGGTGGACAACGTCTACCTCTATGATGGTAGGGTACTGAGTCTCGCGGACCTTGGGTACATGATAGGCCTTCCTCTCCTAGCCGGGTTTGTGGCTTTCATCCTGGGATCTGTTGTTGCCCAGGTTGGGGCGATTAGCATAGCCCTGGAGCGGGAATCCAGGATGGTTGAGACTATCCTCTCTATGCCTGTCACTAGGCTGGAGATCGCTCTGGCTAAGCTAGCCTCAGTCACGCTGATAGGCTTCATAGCTGTGGCAAGCTTTGAAGCGGGCTTTGTAGCCTACATGTACATGGCTCTGGAAACGGCTCCTCCCGAAGCTGGAGGCGAGGCCCTGCTGGGGCAGATAGCATCGGGCATCGTAGACTACATGTCTAGCAGGCCCGGGGCGCTCGGGTTCCTGGCCCTAACGTCTGTATTGGCCGCAGTCAACATGGCTATACTAGGCTTAGTTGTGGGAGTGCTGTTCGCTGGCGACATCAGGGGAGCTACTACATCAACTGGACTCATAGTAATAATCGCCGCGGCCCCGGTATTCTTCGAGATGTTCATCCCCGGGGGCTCTGCACCTGCCTGGCTCAACGCACTTTTCCACGCCAGCCCCATATACTATCCCTTCATGATGATGAAGGCCTACACAGCGGGCGACTACGGCACGACGGCAATCTACATAGGAGTTGAAATAATCTATCTTGCCCTAGCTTCAGCTATAGCATCACGACTTATGGGTAGCGAGGCAATGCTCTACGGAGCTAGGCGGGCTCCCGGCTCCATCATCAAACCTGTTATGCTTGACGTATGGAAGAAAAGAGGACGCTAGTCACAATACTTCTAGGAAGAGAGTTTGTAGCCCACACATCATTTTGCCTGTCAAAGCATAGAGCCTGCATAACGTTATGCGAGGTACTTAGGGTTGAAAATAATAAGGCGTTAGAAACAACTAGTAGCAGTGGCGGAATTCAGGGGTAAAGTATCGTTAAAATAGGTTCTGGTTAAGCACTGCCGAGTTAGAAAATAAAGGAGGTCATCCGGGCTTTTCGACATAAACAGGGGTTGCGATATCTAATTAGACTCTTATATATAAATAATATTTAATTGGGGAGTTGAGCTTCGTTAGTAGTATCTATGGAGGCAAACATGGTTACTACATAGCAGCAGTATAGGTGGTTGTTATTGGGGATTGGGGGGACACTGAAAGGCGTCCTCTCATCCCTAGCTGCTATTGCTGGTTTCCTTATGACGGTTACTGGAGTCTTAGGGGTGTTGTATTTTGCTAATTCTTTGGAAAGCTCTAATATAGCTAGCTTTATACTTGGAATTGGCATTATCTTACCTATATCCTTGGGCTTATTCGTAGGCGGTAACCTGCTATTTATTATGTCCGCTGCTTTAGGCGGACGTATCTTCAAGGTTCTTGCCATACCAATTATCATAATAGATTCTATAGTTGCTTTGTTATTCGGATACTTAACCCTGCTAGCTATAATTAACGGAGACATACCGCCAGCTATTATCGGCGCAGCGGTTACCCTCGGCTTGGCGGCGATACCACTATTCATGGTAAAAAGGTTGTTAGAGAAATAGACTCAGCTACCAACTTCATAGCAAAAAGATATACACGTGCATGTAGCATAAAGGCTACGAGAGGTATACAGACACCATACACCATAATAAAGCCCTGTCTAGATTTTTATCGGAGAAGGTTGGCGAGCAACAGGGCTATTCGGTCTAGGCCGTAGCTACTACAGCTAGGAGTTTGATATTAGGTGCCAAACCTATCAAAGATCAAAACTCTAAATCTATGGGAACTACAATGCCGTAATTAACGCTCCACCTAACCTGTACAGAACTTGACGAGGAAATGCTAGAACCAACCGGCTCTACGGGTCTCTGGGCGTAATAGAGGAGCTATCAAAACGAGGTCCCCGGAGGGATTTCCTAGTCTTTCTTATATACGTAGGTCTCTTGTTAAGGATTCTTCCCATCTATAGTGAACCAGCTATCCAGTCGGCATAGGTGTTTGTATTTAATGGAGGGGCATGCGATCATACGGTAAAGTCGAGTGGTTGGTGGTGGACCGGCCGGGATTTGAACCCGGGGCCTCCGCCGTGCGAGGGCGGCGCTCTTCCAGCTGAGCTACCGGCCCGCCCTAATCGTGTAGATAAGCTCTTGTGGATAATAAGTGTTTGCGCCTTTCCTCTGTGGATCTTGGTCTTAGGGGTAGTTCTACCTGGAGAGCATATATAACGGTAAATATATGTTGACCAGGTTTAAATAGAACATGGGCAGAGTGGTCTCCAAGCCTCCACTAGAGGTGTGCCAACTAGATGGCCAACCCCGGTTATAAAGCGGTTATAGCAGACGCCTATGGGCGGCCTCTCAAGGACCTCAGAATGGCTGTCACGCCTGAGTGCAACCTGGATTGCTTCTTCTGCCATATGGAGGGGGCATCGCAGTCAGGCCCAGAGAAGCCGGGTAGCTGGAAGCCTGTGATATCAGCAGAGGAGTATGGGATTATCGGTGAGGCAGCTAGCCTCCTAGGTGTAGGGAGCTTCAAGCTTACAGGCGGCGAGCCCTTGCTGAGGGAAGATGTTGAGGAGATTGTGGAGAATCTTGCTGTCTATGGAGAGGTGTCAATGACCACGAACGGGATACTGCTGCCAGTTAAGGCTAGGGGACTCGCTAGGTCCGGGCTAGCTAGGGTTAATGTGTCTATTCACTCCCTGGAGAGCCATGTGTATGAGCGGATAACTAGGAGGAGGGTTCTAGGGCTGGCTCTGAAGGGTATTGAGGCTGCTCTCAATGCAGGGCTTGGCGTCAAGGTTAACATGGTCCTCCTTAAGGGGGTTAACGAGGATGACTTCTGGAGGCTTTTGCAGCTTGCCGAGGAGTTGGGCTTCGACCTCCAGGTCATAGAGCTTCATCCGGCGGGTAGAGGCGCTAAGGTTGCAGGGAGGTATAGGAGGCCTCTGGACGCGATTGAGGAGAAGCTCTCTAGCATGGCTGTGGCGCTAGAGACGGGTAGGTTGCATAACAGGAGGGTCTACAGGCTTTCCAGGGGAGTTAGGGTCTACATTGTTGACCCGGTGGAGAACCCACTATTCTGCATGGGCTGCTATAGAGTCAGGCTTACCTGGGATGGGAGGATACTACCTTGCATCTACTGGAAAGGCAGGACTCCCAGCATCCTAGAAGCACTCAAGTCTGGGCTGAGCAGGGAGGAGAGGGTCTTGAGTGTGGCTCAGGTCCTCATCGAAGCCAACATGCTAAGAAGGCCCACATTCCTCTTCGGACCTGATAGGGAGCCTGAACAGGGCTCCGATGGCAGAGGCCTCAGGATAGGTGTTCCCTCCCGCTCTAAGGCTAGGAGGGTGTTAGAGGGCCTCCGCGGTATTACGAGGCCTAAGGTGGTATACCCGCCGAGGACCTAACGGGTTGGCGGGTGTGCCAGCTTGAAGAGGTCCTCCATCAGGGTATTCAGGGTCTCTAGGAGTAGTGTGGACTCCTACCCTCCGCTACACCCAATTAGGGAGCAGAGGATAGGCAGGGATCTAGAGGCCATAGCAGCCTACGGGAGGGCCGTAGCCTCCCTGATATCGGGGTCAAGCCTAGACGGGATTGTTAGGGTAACCCTTGAGGGCGGGGGTGTGAGGGTCATGCTACTGGCTAGGGGTGGAGACGTGCTGGCTGTTGCTCTAATAGAGGATGGGGGAGAAACGCCCAGCGCTCAGACCGCGGGGAGCGCTTCTGAAGCCTCTGAGGCTGTGTAGTGCGCGATCCTTAGGGGCTCAGGCTTTCTAGCGTGGATTTGGGCGGATTCGACCAGCTCTACAGCCTCCTCTCTATCCAACCCCCAAGCCAGGAGGTAGAGCCTTCCCTTCCTGGTCTCCGCCTCGAAAACTCTCTCAACAAGGCTAAGCAACCTAATCCTTGCTTCTGAGAAGGGCAGTTGTGCGGATTGGAGAGCCGAGACAAGTCTGTCTAGGGATGGCTTATACGTGTAGACGACAATAGTTGGGCTGTCCACAAGCCGGGCTACTCCCAGAGGTGACACGACATTGAAGCCAGCAGTCGTAAGGCTATCTAGTAGGAGTGGGGAGCCAGCAGCCCCCAAACTCAGCATGAGGCCTGAGACGACGCTGGTGGCGTCTAAGCCGTCGACCGTTGCTGGGGCTAGTGCAGCCCGCTTGGGCAAGCCTGCCTCAATGCCCCATAAGATGCATGCTATGACAGTCTTCGAGGACCTCCACCCCAGCTTCTCGACCTTCCCGTCGTCACACGCTACAAGGCTATCCTTTGAGTCTCTCCACAATCCTAGCCACCATAGGGTCCTCGGATAGCGATGCCAGGACCGCCTCCCTGTCTGCGTCTAGGTGGATCTCCCTGGTCTTACCATACCTCCCTCTGCTGACCACCCTGCTCCTCAATATTCCCAGCATGTCTAGCTCGCTGAGAATCCCGCTCACCCGCCTTAGGGTAACGCTCTCAAGCCCAAGCTCCACCGTCAGCCTCTTGTAGTGCTCGTAGATCTCCCCCGTGGAGGGAGGCCTCCCCTCATCTATTAGGGAGACCAGCGAGAGGAGGACTAGCTTGGCGTGGAGGGGAAGAGTCCTCACCACCTCTGAGACCCTATCCCTCTCTATCTCCATCCTGGCCGCGTAGACGTGCTCCTCCCTAACCCTAGCCTCGCCCCTCCTCTCAGCCAGCTCTCCAGCAACCCTCAGCAGGTCTAGCGCCCTCCTAGCGTCTCCATGCTCTCTAGCCGCTAGGGCTGCGCACAGCGGCACCACACCCTCATCCAGGACGCCAGGGTTGAAGGCCACCCGCGCCCTCCTCTCCAGAATATCTTTCAGCTGTGGAGCCGTGTATGGTGGGAATACTAGCTCCACCTCCCCTAGGCTGCTCCTAACCCTGGGCTCTAGGCTCTCTACGAAGCCAAGGCTGTTGGTTATGCCCACGAGCCCCACCCACACACTTCCCCCTAGCTCCTGGTTGACTCTCGTCAGCCTGTAGAGGAGGTCTTGGCCTCCGGACCTTTTGGGCAGGAAGTCGACCTCGTCAAGAACCACTATAACTACGCCCTGCATCCTCCTGAGCCTCCTCAACAGCCTCTCATACACCTCCCCTACGCTTAGCCCCGTGAAGGGGACTCTAACGCCCAGAGCCTCAGCGATGGCGCTCGTCACCCTGTACGGTGTTTCTCTGTGCCTGACGTTTACGTAGACATACCTCACTGGAACGCCGTATTCCCTAGCCCTCTTAGAAAGCCTCATTAGGACTAGCCTAGCTACAGCAGTCTTCCCAGTCCCCGTCAGCCCGTATAGGAGGGCGTTGCTGGGCTTCTCACCCCTCAACGCTGGTGCGAGGACCTCAGCTAGCCTCCTCAGCTCGGACTCCCTATGGGGTAGCTCCTCGGGCACGTAGTCAGGTAGCAGCACCCACCTCTTCTTGAATATCCTACTCTTCAGTGCTGCTGCAAATACCTCTTCAAGTGCGTCTGTCAACGTCGCCTCCCACCCTGGGTTCATGTTTTCCTGTGGATCAAGTATACGGGTCTGCGCTAGTATTACCGGGCTAGACGTGCAGCTAGGTATAGACAGGTAAAATCTATATATACCGGTTTATCCCGATCTATATAGAGCCGAGTTTGTTGGGGTGGACTACTTGGAGGAGTCTAGGGCTACCACCAGGAGGCTCCAGAAGCTCGGCTCCAGCAGCCTAGTGGTGACCCTCCCCAAGGAGTGGGTTAAGAGGCTGGGGCTGAAGCCGGGGGATCCTGTCTACGTGGCTGTTGAGGGCGACACCGTTAGGGTTGTCCCAGTCGAGGGTGGCAGTGGCGTCGAGGCCCGGATAAGGGTTAGGGCCTCGAAGCCCAGGCCCGAGGAGGCTGTTAGGATGCTGTGGTGCGCCTATGTGCTGGGCCCAGAGGAGGTCCACCTAGATGGTGCGGGGGACGAGGTTTACGATGCCCTCAAAGACGCCGCCAGCAGCTTCATCGGTGTTGAGGTTGTGAGAGAGGAGGACGGGGTAGGGATAGCAATCCTGGTCGACCCCTCGAGGGTGGATGTGAGGGCCTCCATTAGGGGGGT
>WANT01000004.1 GCA_015521685.1 Aeropyrum sp. | reverse complement strand
GATAGCCTAGGCTGGGTGCCAGACCTGGAGGAGCTCGATGTTCGTGGTGTTAGGATTGTGGAGCTGGAGGAGGTTAGCGGGAGGCTCGGAAGCCTCTACGAGGCGATTGCCAGGAGCGAGCTGGCCCAGCTTAGGGATAGGTGCGAGCTGGGGGTTAGAGGTGGCTGCGAGCTCGCTGTTGGAAAGGAGAGGTGGCCTGAGAGGGCCTGTGAGGAGTCGAGCCTGGACGAGAGGAACTTGAAGGCCCACGCCGGTCTTGAGAGGAACGTTGTTGAGGGTAGGCTGGCCGAGGGGGAGCTCTACCTGAGGTACAGGAGAGGGTGTTGGGATCTCGTTAAGAGGAGGCTAGAGAGCATATAGACATAGCATAGTCTATGAATGTTTAATCTTGGGGCTTCCAGATCACTCCTACATAGCCTTATTAGCTCTTGGGTTTATTTTATTGGTGATTCTGTAATAGTTGATGTTAAATATATGTGGATTTTATATTCTAGCCCGGCCTTCCTAGGGACGATACGTTGGGGTTAGGCTGGAATTGTCCCAGAACGCCTTAAAGCTTGCGGCTATAGCCGCCGCTCTAATTATCGTGGCTATAGCTGGCTTAATGGCGCTCAGCATGCTAAGCACTAGCGGTGAGATGGAGGAGCCTCTCGAGAAGGCCGTGGAGGAGCGAGGAGATGGGGCTACGGGTGTTGACGAAGGGGAGGAAGCCCAAGCTAAGGCACCTTCCTTCACCCTGATGGATGTGAGGGGCGAGACCATAAGCCTAGAGGATCTCGAGGGCAGGGTTGTCGTGCTCTGGTTCATGATACCGGTAGGCTGCCCAATCTGCGCAGTCCAGGTTGATGACCTCAAGAAGGTGTACGAGGAGCTAGGCGGAGAGTTTGTGGTGATAGCTGTCTCGCCTCTGGACTATGAGGGTGTGGAGGATGACATGCTGGAATTTGCCTCCAGATACGGGGTGGAGGAGTGGTACTTCGCCGTCGACAGGGCGAACCTCACTATAGAGTATGATATCGTTGAGATGGGGGTAATAGTTATAGACCCTGAGGGGAGGGAGGTATTCCGGGGCATACCCAGGGCCAGCTACGATGAGCTCAAGAACGCCATAGACCCTCTGCTATCATAAGTTATGCCCCCGGGGATGTGATGCTGGAGGCTAGAGTGGCGGTGTAGAGGGTTTGCAGGACTACATACCAGTCATTCTGGGATTCGCATATACGGCGGGGGCAATAGCGTTCCTAAACCCGTGCGGAATAGCACTGATACCAGCCTATGCGTCAGCCTACATAGGCTTAGGCTCTGGAGAGAGGGGAGGCTTGATTAGGAGTGTGTCTAAGGCGCTGCTCTTCAGCGTACTGGCTACTGCCGGCTTTATGGCGGTCTTCGGCACAGCAGGCACTATAATGTCGATACTCGGCTCCCACCTCATAAGGTACATACCCTGGCTCGCTGTCGCCGTGGGGGCCGTTATAATAATTGTGGGACTTCTCCTCGCCGCCGGGAGGGCGCCGTCGATACACCTGGGCTGGGTGCCAGCAGCCCACAGGCTGGCCGGGTCTAGGGGCGCTGTGTACCTCCCCCTCTTCGGGGTAGCCTACGGGATAGCCAGCCTGAGCTGCACCATACCTATCTTCCTCTACGTGGCCCTGCAGGCGGCGGCCTTCGGCGGAGTAGCATTCTCGGCCCTCACGTTCACAGCATACTCCCTGGGCATGGGCACCTCCATGCTGATATTCACAACAGCCTTAGAGCTAGCCAGCAACCTGGTGAGAAAGCTGCTCAACCGCATACTACCATACACAATGAGGATAGCAGGGGTAGTCATGATACTCGCAGGCCTATACACGATATACTGGCAGTCGCAGGCGCTAGGCCTGCCTCTCTAAGCCTCAAGCTTGTGGCGGCGCCTAGCCCGAGATGCTGACGAGAGTAGAATGCCGCCTCAGTCTGCAAAACCTGAAAACTTACCTGTGACCGTGTTTTCTAACATTATGGAGAGTCTCTCGAAGCCGTGACAAACTACCGGGGTCTGCCATGGCCCAAGTCCCTATGAGTAGTCCGTCGACGCCCGCCTTTGCTGCTAAAAGCGCTTTTCTAGCAGAGTCTATACCGCTCTCCGCTATAAGAACGGATCTGGAGGGTTTTCTCTCGGCGGCCCACATCAACTCGTTCAACATGCCTTCGAAGCTAACTTTCAGGGTGTGCAGGTCTCTAGCGTTTATACCCACTAGGGCTTCGGGATAGCTGTTGAGGACCTCAACAGCCTCCTTACCGCTTGAGACTTCTATTAAAGCTTCGAGCCCTAGGCTAGACGCGTAGTTATATAGGTAGTCTAGCTTCCTCCAGCCTAGGATGTCTACTATGAGTAGCGTTGCTGAGGCCCCATATGCTCTATGTGCATCTATCTGGGCCTCATCTATAGCCAGGTCCTTGGCTAGCGTTGGCTTGTGCTGGGCGAGCCATGCGAGGACCTCGGGGCTTCCGCAGAACCAGTAGGGCTCGACGAGGGCGGAGTAGGCGTCGGCCACACTGCCATAATGGGTGTGGAACTGCCAGGGGGTCATGTACGATGTGAACCCCCGGGGGCTGCAGCGCTTATACTCTACTATAAGCCCCGGCCTCCCCTCCCTCAGAGCACCCTCTACCGCAGCCCTGAGGCTGCCCGGCTGAGGCGGGCTCCTAGCTAGTCTTGCCCTCTCAGAAGACCGGGCTCTAGCCTCCTCAATGAACCCTGTCATCCTTCACTCACCATGGGTCATCCAGGAAGTTCTTGAGGATCCTGGGGCCTAGAGGTGTTGCTACGCTCTCGGGGTGGAACTGCACCCCGTGGACGGGATGCTCTACGTGCCTGACTCCCATTATTTCGCCGTCCCTCTCGCTCCAAGCGTTGGCCTCGAGCTCTGAGGGTAGGTTGTCGATGACTAGGCTGTGGTACCTTACCGCGGTGAAGCTCCTGGGGAGCCCTCTGTAGAGCGGTCCTCCGTCTTGGTTGATAATGTCTACTTTACCATGCATAACTGTCCTAGCTCTTCTGACCCTAGCCCCATAGACTGCTCCAATTATCTGGTGGCCTAGGCAAACACCCAATACTGGTATCTTGGGGCCAAGCCTCTTGATCACCTCGGGAGAGACCCCGACGTCCCTAGCCCTGAGGGGGCTGCCCGGGCCTGGGGATATAATGATCCTGTCGGGCCCAAGCCTCTCGACTCCAGACGGGCTTATCTCGTCGTTCCTCTCCACTACGCTCCTCGCCCCCAGCTCGGCTAGAGTGTGGCTAATGTTGTAGACGAAGCTATCATAGTTGTCTATGATCAGGACTAGAGTGTCAAACACCCCCTCCACCCCCTAAGCCCAAAGCCCTCCTAACAGCCGCGAGCTTGTGCACCGTCTCCATATACTCCCTCTCTGGCCTCGAGTCGAAGACGATTCCAGCGCCAGCCCTAGTCTCAACCAGGTCGTCTCCCGCGCTCCACAAGCTCCTAATAATGATGGCTGTCTCGCCAGCATAGTCGGCGAACAAACCCACGGCTCCAGCGTAGGGGCCTCTGGGCTCCTCCTCGAGGGCTGCTATGGCCTCCATAGCCCTGGGTTTGGGAGCGCCGGACACCGTGCCCGCCGGGTTAACGGCCTTGAGGACCTCGGAGTACCTGACCCCCCGCTTCGCGGTTGCCTCGACCCTGCTGACTATGTGCTGCACGCTACTATACTTCTCGACGTCCATAAACCTGGTGACGCGCACCGAGCCGGGGACGGCGTGCACCCCTAAATCGTTCCTGGCGAGGTCGACCAGCATGAGGTGCTCGGCCCTCTCCTTCTCGTCAGCCAGCAGCTCCTCCTCCAGCCTGAGGTCCTCTAGCCCATCCCTCCCCCGAGGCCTTGTACCTGCTATTGGGTGGGTCTCCAGCCTCCCGTTGTCCATCTTTAGGAGCAGCTCGGGGCTGCTGCCGGCGATCCACCTCACCCCAGCTCTAATGTAGAACATGTATGGGGATGGGTTGAGGCCCGCCAGCCTCGAGTACAGTGCGAGAGGGCTGCCTGAGTACTCGTAGCGCTCTACCCTAGAGAGCACTACCTGAATGAACTCCCCGCTCCTTATCATCTCGAGCGCCTCGCCAACCCACGACTCGAACTCCCTCCGCGGGGTCTCGTACACTGGCCCCGAAGCTCTAGAAAACCCAGGTATACTCCTCGCCCCCAGCTCGGCGTCTCTAGGGCAGACGATGACCCTACCCAGATGGTTGTCGTAGATTGCTAGGACCTCAGGCTCAAACCCCACCAGAGAGGGCCAGCTATGCCTCGACAGCTTGGGCTCGAGCCACGGCTCTGCAGACGCTACAGCCTCATACCCAACAACACCTATACTCAAGCCTGGGCACGGTACAAAACTGCAGGAAGGCCTACCCACCAGGCTGTCCAGCGAGTCGTAGACCTTTAGTGGCTCGGGCTCCTCCACGTATTTCTCGGCCCCGAACGCGACTATAGTGAACCTAGACTTCTCCCCGACTCCGCTACTACTCTCTAGCAGAGCTATATGGTCGAACATCTCATCGGCCCACGCAGCCAGCTCGCGCGGCTCGGGAAGGCTGGAGAACGGCCTGAGGCCGCATCCCTCGGGTAGAGCCCCTACCTGCACCCCCCGATAACCTCCAGAAGCCTAGCTACGAGCTCCCTGCTCTTCACTCCGGGGCTCGACTCGACGCCGCTGCTAACGTCAACCATACTCACGCCAGTCTCTAGGGCCCGGCAGACGTTCTCTGGATTCACTCCGCCAGCGGCAGCCGCCCTAGAATGGCAGGCAGCGGCTCTCCTATAGGCTTCCAGCGGGGCTCTCAGGCCGCCCTCGTAGACCTCCTTCAAGCCCTTATCGGCGTCTACAAGAAGGTACTCCAGGCTGGCATCCTGGATCGCGCATGGGTCAGGAGTCAGCCCCCTCCCAGTCCATATTGAGACTGGTGCTAGGTTGGCGCCGACAGACATGAGATCTAGGGCGAGCTCGGAGACCGACTCTGGGCTGAGAGGCCTATGGTACTGGATGGTGGAGAAGACCTCTAGCTCCTCCACCATGCTTAGAGCCTCGCTTGGAGTAACGTCGAAGAGTACTGCTACTGGCTTGCTGGAGGAAAGGCTGGAGGCCAGGTCCCTCGCTTTCCTAGGATGGACCGCTCTAGGCCCGGCTAGATTTCCGCGCCTCGATACAACGAAGCCTATGTAGTCGACAATGCCGTCAAGCATCCAGACGTCCTCCTCCCTAGTTACGCCGCACACCTTTACAGCTATGCCAACCGGCACCTCCCCTCAGCCCTCCTCAACTCCTCGAGGAAGCGGTAGACTCTCCCCTCCGACATGGCCTGGAGTGACGCTTCGAAGCCATCTCTAAAGTCCCTGGATAATCCCGCGACGTAGAGGGCTGCGGCGGAGTTTGCTGCGATGAAAGCCGCGTCGCCCGGCCTCCCCTCACCGCGGGCAGCTTTTAGGAACCTTGCTGCGCTCTCCTCCGGGCTGGATACCCTAAGCTCTCTTACTGGTATCAAAGTTCTCAGCCCGAGGTCCTCGGGGACTATAGCGTACTCCTCTATCCTCCCCCTAACTACCTCAACCACCTTGGTAGGCCCCGTAACGCTCACCTCGTCGATCCCAGGCTCTCCATGGACTACAAGGAGCCTCTCGAACCCCAGCTGGAGGGCGGCTTCGGACATGACTTTCAAGAGTTGTTGCGAGGCGACTCCTAGAACCTGCCTCCTCACCAGCCCAGGGTTAGCGAGGGGCCCGACAAGGTTGAACACCGTCCTTATACCCAGCCTCCTCCTCACCGGCATGACCCTCTTCACCGCTGGATGATAGGCTGGGGCGAATGCGAACGCGAAGCCCGCCTCTCTCAGCATGCACCTAGCCCTCTCGGGCCCGTAGGACACTGTGAGGCCCAAGCTCTCTAGGAAGTCTGCACTCCCACTCCTACTGCTGACACTCCTATTACCATGCTTCAGAACCCTGGCGCCGATGCTCGCGGCCGTGATGGCGGCGGAGGTCGAGGCGTTAATCGTGTGGGAACCATCGCCTCCAGTGCCAGCAGTGTCTATAGGGTCTAGGCCAGAGGTATCGATCTTCACAGAAGCCCTCCTCAATGCAGATGCAAACCCTGCGATAACGTCGGCACTCTCACCCCTAGCCCTTAGAGCCACCAGTATAGCAGCTATGGCTATATCGTCCAGGCCTCCATTCAGCATTTCTGAGGCGAGGCCCTCAACTAAACCCCTATCCAGCCCTCGGCCCGAGAGTATAGACTCGAGAACTCCTCCCAAACCATTTACAGAGGCAACGCCCATCCCTCAACCACCCCCGCTACCAGCCTTAACAATCTCGCCTTGGAGGGCTAGCGCTCGCTCGTAAGCATCGCTATCCAGCAGGCCGTGGCCGCTCAGGTTGAACACGATGACGGTGTCATCCCTTGCTTTCCTAGCGAGGTCCTCAACAGCCTTCACGGCGTGCGCGCTCTCGGGGGCTGGTATGATACCCTCCGTTCGCGAGAACTCCAGGCCCGCCCTCAGGACCTCGGCCTGGGGATAAGATGCAGCCTCCACCACTCCAAGCCTTCTCAGAAGGGATAGGCTAGCTGCGGCGCCGTGGTACCTGAGGCCAGCTGCGTGTAGCGGTGGAGGCACGTGGCCGCTACCCAGGCTGTACATCTTGGCAAGGGGCAGAATCCTCCCTGTATCCAGCCAGTCGTACCTGTAGAGACCCTTGGATAGTCTGGCGGCAGAGCTTGATTCTACAGCAACAAACCTGGTCTTGCTGAAGGCCTCTCCCCTTAGCCTTAAGCCTATGGCTGGGTATGTGAAGCCGGCGAAGTTGCTGCCACCTCCGACACAGGCTATCATGTAGTCTGGCTCCTCGGGGAGCTGCTCCAGTAGCTCCAGCCCTATCACGGTCTGATGTGTAATAACGCTCTCTAGGACGGAGCCGGCAACGTACCTCCTATCCTCGCTGGATAGAACGTATTCAACGGCCTCCGCTATAGCCAGGCCCAGAGATCCTGGATGTCGGGGATCCGCCGCTAGAGCCTCCCTGCCGACGCTGGTGGCGTGGCTGGGGCTCGGGTAAACCATGGCGCCGAGGGCCTCCATGGCTAAACGCCTAACCCTCTTGGACTCGAAGCTACTCCTCGTCATGAAGACGGTTGCCTTCAGACCGAAGATTGAGGCGGCTTGGGAGACGGCTAGCCCCCACTGGCCAGCCCCCGTCTCAGTGGCTACCTCCCTAGCGCCATCTAGTAGGGCGTAGTACACTTGGGGGATCGCCGTATTCAGCTTGTGGCTGCCAGATGGGAGTACACTCTCATTCTTGAAGTAGATCCTAACCCTACCTCTCACACCGAGCCTACGCTCGAAGCCCTCAGCCCGCAGAAGCTGGGTAGGCCTTCCAAGCCTGCTATATGCCAGCCTAACCTCCTCGGGGATCTCTATGTATCTATCGAGAGCGTGTTCCTCGCTTATCAGCTTGGATGGGAGAATCCTGGTGAGGAGGGCTATCCTCGACTCCCCCATATCCGGCGGGTCAATAAGTGGAGGCAGAGGGACGGGAAGATCAGAGGCTAGGTTATACCAGTAGCTAGGCACAACCACCACTGCATACACCCCCTAATCTAGCCCACTCTAGGCGGCTCGGCGTAGGCCGCTGGCTATCTCGCAGGCCAGCCTCGCAGCGGGCTCCAAGCCGTCTTCGACGTACTTCTTGATAACTGCAGACCCCACGACTACACCGTCAGCGCCGGCCTTAACCAAGTCGCGGGCTATACTAGGGGATCTGACGGAGAATCCTGCGACTAGGTAGGTGTCTCCCACGAGCCTCTTAGCCAGCGCAACATTCTTGAAGACGTCTACAGGAAGTTTAACTCCTGTAGCAGGCTGCAGCCCCAGATAAACGTACAGGGGATCTAGCTCTGAGTACCCTGTTAGCCAGCCATGGGGGAATCTGCTGGAGGCGAAGAAGCAAGGCTTCAATCCAGCCCTGAGGCTCTCGCCCACGTAAACGTTGAGCATTTCAGGCCGCTCGAAGGGCAAGTCGGGTAAGAGCACGCAGAGAGCTCCAATGGAGGCTGCGGTTTCGAGGAGGCGGCGTAAACCAACCCTGTCTAACCCATCGAGGTACGCCAGCAGAGTGTAGGGCTTGTCCATGCCTTCTAAGACCTTAAGCGGCTCCAGCCTCCCACCAATCTCGCTGAACGCTATCCTATGCGTCTCCCTCACTATTGGCCCATCGTAGATGGGCTTTGCGCTCGGAATCCCGACCTCAAGAAAGTCGGCACATGTAGATAACCTATCCATGATCTCGAGAGAAGACGAGAGTGAGGGAAACCCGAGAGTCCAGTAGAGGGAAAAACCAGGACGCCTCAAACCCATTGGAGCTGCATCACACTCACCACCTGGCGCGTAGATTGTCTACTAGAAGTTAAGGGTAGGAAACCGATATTTAAGCTTTCTCGTACTCGAACTGTGAGAGTGAATCATTACTAAATATAGACCGAACCTAGTACGGGACATAGTATTCACAAACCTTCTAGTTGTGAAGTCTTCCATACCGCGAATTCCCTATAGAGTTGAGTCCGTGGTGACGTCACTTTGCATTTCTACTAGAACTTCTTTTCTAAGCCGATCTGAGAAGCATCTCTGGCAAAGGTTCTATTCGCTCGGTTAATGCTTTAATCTTATTTTGAATGCTCTCTAGGCTTTCTTCCCAAAGGGCATCAGGATTTAATTTTCCTCTCATTATTGACTTCAATGCTAACGCTAATATTCTAGATTTTACCATGGTAATATTCGGTATTCCCAGAGGTCCTCCATCAATTCCGGTAAACTTTTAACTGGTGGATCCTGGGAAGTTTATAAACTCAATGGTTGTGAAACCTTTCTCGGATATGGAGACGTGCTAAGGTGTAACCTGTTGCGTAAGCTGAGCTGGCTTCTCCTTCTAGACCTTGACGGTACTCTATGGGACCACCTTGATATTTCTAGCCTTACACCCCCCTTCCGGCGGGTAGGCGAGGATGTTATTGAGGATTCTATGGGTGAGAGGGTTAGGCTCTTCCGCTATATGGTTAACCTAGCGGTCTGGGCTAGAGATATGGGGGCTGGAGTTGTTAGCCTGAGCTGGAATGATAGGGAGAAGGCCCTGGCGGCCCTGAGGGCTTTTGGCGTGGAGGAAGTGTTCGACTGGCATGTTATAGAGCCTCATCCCTGGAAGGGGAAGGCGCTCTCCAGGTTTCTCCGGGAGTCTGGCCTTGATATACCTCCGGAGAGGATGATATATTTCGACGACAGAGACATACACCTGGATGACATCTATAGCCATGTCGGTAGGGTTAGGTACGTTAGGAGCCAGGTGGACTGCTCGAGCCTAGAATCCTGTAAATCGCTAGTTGAGAAGCTACTGGGCGAGGCTAGCATATCGCCTTAAACTCCGAGCAGGGTGCTGACAGGAATTGAGATTCACAGTCGCACCTATATATCATGGTTGGGAAATTTGGGAAATCTCGCGAACAGCGTCTAGAAACCTCTCCATGTCTCGGGAGCTGCCTACGGTAACCCTTATGTAACTATCCCCTATCTCTGTTCTCCTGACGTGGACTCCTCGACTTCTTAGCTTTTCGGCTGCATTCTCGACGCCAGTGTTTACCAGGAGGAAGTTAGCCTCGCTCCGGTAAGCCTTCATCCCTAGATCCCTGAGGGCCTCCCTCACTTCCTCCCTCTTAGACCTAACGTACTCCACGAGAGAAGCTACATAACTCCTGTTGGCCAACGCAGCTATAGCCATAGCCAGGCTTGGAGTGGAGGTTGGAAACGGGAACAGCCTCTTCACGGAGCCCGCGATCCTAGGGCTGGCAATGAGGTAGCCCACCCTCATGCCAGCCATAGCAAAGGCTTTACTGAAGGTGCGGACAACAGCTAGGTTGCCGTACTCCATTACTAGCGGTGCAGCTGTCGAGCCTGAGAACTCGTAGTACGCCTCATCAACTACAACAAGACCCTTGGCAGTCTCCGCAAGCTCCCTAATCATACCTTGGGTTAGTAGCAGGCTTCCCGTAGGGTTGTTGGGGTTGTCTACTATAACCAGGCTAGCCCGCTTAGCAGCTTCTAGTAGGTCCTCGAACCTCACGATCCACCTGTCTCCCTCCTCAAACATATCAACAATGGCTGTACGGGAGCCGGATTCCCGGGCGAGGACTCTATACATGCTGAAGCTATACTTGGGTATGGCTATAACATCACTGTTAACCCGAGAAACGAGGAGTAGGGCGGCCAGTATAGAGTCGCCGCCGCACCCCACAGCAACCATCTCACGCTCCACGCCCGAGTACGCTGAGATGAGGTCCTC
>WANT01000003.1 GCA_015521685.1 Aeropyrum sp. | reverse complement strand
TTAGGTAGGTGCTGAGCAGGCTGTAGGTCTGCTCCACCCTCCTCCACATGCCGTCTCCAGCGTCTAGGCCCACCGCCATTAGCCTGTCTACGTTCTCTTCACGCTTGATGTCTGCTATCCTCCTTATTATGAAGTCTACTGTGAAGCCCATTGTCGCTATGAGGAGTGTGGTGTTGCCGTTTTGGTTCATCAGGCTTCCCATAGGAATGTATGGATGTATTCCCTTTAAAACCAATATACACCGAAAAATCCTACAAATTATTATTGAGCAGCCATCTATATCATATGTGGAACATAGAGTCCAGCCAATCAGCTGTATAATATGGCGTGGGTGTGCACGGGGTTGGCGGGCAGGCTATTCGCGCTAACACTAGGATTCCACGAGAACTACGCCCTGAGGACTCTATCAACATACCACGGGGACGCCGCCGACGTACTCATAGCATACAGCCTCTCCCCCATCGTCCACGCAGTCAAGACAGCCTTCCAAAACCTCTCCGCCTTCGCCCATAGGATAGGCTTGAGCGAGCAGAGGCTTGTCGGCGTGGACCCGGCGGAAGGCGTTGGCGGGATGGCGGCCACAATGCTCGACTCTATGAGGGACTACCTCAAGACTGGAGCGTACACGATGATAGTGGCCGACCCCACAGGCGGGGCGAGGGCCGTCTCGATAGCGCTATACACTGCAGTCCAGCTCCTAGCACAGCTTAGGAAGGTCGAGGTGTACATCCACGACGAGTCGGGCGTCACAGAGGGCCTAAAGATTGAGGGAGGCTTCCTGAAGATATTCGACCTCACAGTCCGAGGAGAGAAGGCGAGAATACTCAGGCTCCTAACGAAGAAGCCAGGCCTCTCGCCCCCAGCCATAGCGGAGGAGCTGGGCATAGCCGAGAAGACCGTCTACAATAGCGTGGCCTTCCTCAAGAAGCACGGCCTAGCCTACAGCAGAGGAAGGGGCAGGGGAGTATTCCCCACAGGCTGGGGAAGACTCCTCTCAACCTACTACGAACTCGAGGACCTCCTTCTATAAAGCAACCCAGCAACACCCTATTCCCGCGATCCCAGGGAGCTGGCCCCACGCCACCATGAGACCGGTAATCAAATTCCGCTGAGAATCCTCACCCCCGGGGGTGTGCCCCGGGGATGCTGAGGGGGCTGATGAGGGGGAGCTTCAGGAGGCTCCACGAGATAGCCTACTCCAACCCGGTCTCGCCGGAGCTTAGGGGGTGGAGGTGGGAGTCTCCTCCCGTTAAGCCTAGAGCGTATCTGGGGCTGGGGGTTTCTGAGGTTGCCTACAGGTATTGCCCGACCTTTAGGGATTTGTGGCTAAGGCGGCAGGGCGTCAGGGGTGAGGCTTCGGGCCGCGTGGAGGCTGGGGTTTGGGTCCATGAGGCTTTCCATAGGGCTGCTAGGGACTTGAGGATGTTGTTGTCTAGGGGTTTGCCTCCGTGGAGGGCTGTGCTGGTTCTTGCTGGTAGGAGGGCTGAGGAGCTTCCTAGGGAGGTGAGGGAGCTCTATAGGTACCTTGTTGTGATGTGGGCTGGCGAGTCGGCTTCGGCCTTGATGACGGGGGGTGAGGGGCTGTCTTGGCTTCCATGGCTCTCGGAGTATACTGTTGATGGGAGCCTTCTCGGCCTGTCTCGGAGGCTTAGGGTGGATGCTCTCGGCGAGGGTGGGGCTGTTGTTGAGGTGAAGTATGGGAGGAGTTTGTGGAGGCATAGGGTTGGGCTGGCAGGGTACGCTCTAGCTTTGGAGTCGCAGCTGGAGGTGCCCGTGGACTTTGGTGTTATAGTTAGGGTTGAGGATCTCGGCGGCGGGGGTAGGCCGCCTAGGCTCTCTATAGAGCAGGTGTATATCGACGACCAGCTCAGGGAGGAGTTCCTCGAGGCTAGGGATGAGGCTATAGAGGTTTTGCTCTCGGGCTCTGACCCCGGCCTGCCCAGCTCCTGCCCGAGGGGGTGCGTCTTCTACCGGGCTTGCCATGGGGGTGGTGATGGTGGTTAGGGTTCTACACGTGGATGGCTATGGGGTTAGGATTGGGGCTAGGAAGGGCAACCTGCTCGTTAGGGATGAGGGCGGCTCGAGAGTGGTCCCCTTGGGGGATGTTGATGTTGTGGTTGTTGCCACCAGCGGTGTGTCGATCTCCAGCAGCGCTTTGAGGCTTATGGCTAGGTATGGTGTGGAGCTTGTGGTCCTCGATTCACGGGGCGACCCTGTTGGTATGTACTATCTCAGCTACTACACTAGGACGCCCTTCACGAGGAGGGCGCAGTACCAGTCACTCCTGGACGGGAGGGGGGTTTCTGTGGCGTGCGAGCTGGCGAGGAGCAAGATCTACAACCAAGCCTGCCACGTCCGGGAGATGTCTGGGTTAGCGAGGAGTCGAAGGAGGGAGTACCTGGGGCAGCTCCTCCAGGCCGTGCGGGAGCTTGGGTCTATAGAGGAGAGCTACGAGGCGGTCGAGGAGGCTCGGAGGGAGATTATTGCTGTCGAGGCTAGAGCCGCTTCCACTTACTGGGCGGCGATGGCCGAGCACCTGCCGGGAGATGTCGGGTTCAGGGGGGGGGATAGGGGGTCGGGGGACGCCTTCAACTCTAGCCTTAACTACGGCTATGGTATCCTATACTCCCTCGCCTGGAGGAGCCTGGTTCTCGCCGGTCTGGACCCCTACGCCGGCTTCCTGCACGTCGATAGGAGTGGCAAGCCTGTGCTCGCCTTCGACTATGTTGAGATGTTTAGGGTCCACGTTGTTGACAAGCCCCTTGCATCGGAGTTTAGGAGGGGGTACAGGCCTAGGGTTTCTGGAGGGAGGCTAGAGCCGGCGGATAGGAGGAAGATCGCCTCCCTCCTAGTCTCCGCCCTCTCGAGGGTCGTCGAGGGCGAGCGCTTGGACGCTGCGGTCAGGAGGTATGCTCTCAGGCTTGCTAGGAGCCTCAGGTCTGGGTCGCCGTTCAGGGGGTTTAGGGGGTGTAAGCTTGAGCTGGGTTAGGTATGTGGTGGTTTATGATATTAGCGATAATACAGCTAGGGCCAGGGTGGCTAGGACTCTCGAGGCTTGGGGGCTGGGGAGGGTTCAGAGGAGCGCCTTCGTGGGGAGGCTGCAGCGCGCCCGCGCCAGGGATCTTGCTAGGCTTCTCTCGAGGATGATAGACCACGACACTGACGTTGTCCACCTGATACCCGTGCCCTACTACGAGTGGGATAGGACCATAGTCTTGGGGACTCCCTGGGGTGAGAGGCGTGTCCAGTCTGCCGCCCTACTACACTAGCGGCGATGCTCTGGTCACAGCTACCATGGTCAAGCAATACTCATACTGCCCCACACTCCCCTGGCTAGAATCCAGAATAGGCCTACTAGAGCCCCTCACACCAAGCATGGAAACCGCCAGAATAACCGCCGACGAGAAGGAGGCAATAGCGAGGGAGCTAGGCCTACCAGAACCCCTAAGAATCGAAACACCAGTCCACGACCCAGAACTCGGAGCAACAGGAGTCATAGACGTAATCGCAGGGGAAAGTAGAGTAGACATCCTAGAGATAAAGGCACACCAAAGACACCCAAGAAGGGCAAAACACTTCCTAAACCAACTCCTAGTCTACGCACTACTAGCACACAGAAACATAGCACCAGTACACAGAGCAATACTCTACATAGCCGGAGAAACCATAGAAATAACAATAAACAACTACCACCTAAC
>WANT01000002.1 GCA_015521685.1 Aeropyrum sp. | reverse complement strand
TAGAGTCTAGCGTCTATGAGGAGTTCAAGAAGCTTCTAGTCGAGGAGTTATCTAAGATCAGGGTCGGCGATCCAAGGGACGAGGCTACCGACATGGGCCCCCTCATAGAGAAGTCATCTGTAGATGCTATGGTTGAAGCAATGCAGGAGGCTGTATCAAAGGGTGGGGTAGTGCTCTATGGGGGCGAGAGGCTCGGCGACACCTACATAAAGCCTGCCCTAGTTGAGGTTAGGGACAAGAGCGTGCTGAAGACACTCACACTATATAGGGATGAGGTGTTCGCCCCAATAGCCCTCATAACAGACTTCACAACTCTAGACGAGGCTATAGAGCTAGCCAATGGTAGGAGGTATGGCCTAGACGCTGCGGTGTTCGGCGAGAATATCTCTAGAATAAGGCGTCTAATAAGGATGCTTGAGGTCGGGGCGATATACATCAACGAGTATCCAAGGCACGGCATAGGATACTATCCCTTCGGGGGGAGGAAAGACTCTGGTATAGGAAGAGAGGGGATCGGATACAGCATCGAGTACGTGACCGCGCTAAAAACGATAGTCTACAACTACAAGGGAAGAGGGATATGGGAGTACCTATAACGGAATATTCTAGATAAAGCTAGTTGTTTCGGGACTTGAAGTTGGTGGGAACGGTTTAAAAGGTATGGCTTCGGAACAGGTATGGAAACGGTTTTAACCGTTAACACTCTCGTCTTGGCCCGCTGTTGCCGAACGCAAATGTGGCCTACTACCTTTTAAAAATGCGTGCTGTATTATCACAGTATTAATTGGAAATAAGCGTATTATCCATAGAGCCACAATAGGATACTAATATGGGTGTTACGCTGACATGGCTGTAGACCTGCTCAGAAACCTTTCAATAAGAGAGCTGCTGATGCTAATAACGATCAAGAAAACCGGCCTAACGGCTAGGCAAAAACTCTACGACGCCATCTTCCTAGAGGACGAGGACATCGACGCCATAATCGAGGACCTAGCGAAGAAAGGGTATGTGGAGGCTGTAAAGGGGCAGGTAATACTGACTAGCAAGGGCTCTGAGGCCGCTAGCCTCGGCGACGACCTAGTGGATAAGATTGTGATGGATGCGGTCGACTATGGAAAGAATGTTGAAGAGGTTTTCGGCTTCACACCCGTCTTGCCTTACATCCTAAATGAATACACCATCGACGTTGGTATAGCGTTTCACGTGTTCATGGAGTGGCTAGAAAAGTTCTACGGCTCCCAAGTCAGTGATGACGATCTAGACGCAATAATAACCGAGATGGAGACCATAGGCCAGTAGGCCTGGAGAAATGTTGAAGCGCGAAACCGTTATACCCAGTATCTCCCACCAACCTATAATCTATGGGGACCTCCACCCCGCTGACAGCCGCTAGAACGCGGCCGAGTGACGCGGGGCTCCGTCGAGCGCGTTCACACACCCATAAAACCCAAAGTCTAGGAGACTCTCATACTCCTCTATAAACCTCGTATTAACAGCAGTTTCATAGGAACATGTTATGTCGGGCGGCAGCGATTTACCTCCCACAAACCAATATATATCATTAGGGTGGCTTATGGATGGGTATCGAGGTTAAGGAAATTAGGACGGTACATGCTGGTAAGAAGTTTGAGGCCGAGGTCGAGCTAGAGTATAAGGGAAGGACTTACACTATAAGGGTGTCTAGCCTGTCTAGGGAGCCGGAGAGGGCTGAAGCTAAGGAGGAAGGTGGAAAAGTTGTCGTCAGGCTGATAGACAAGGATGGAGAAGGGTTCGCCTCCTGCATTATAGACTCTAGCCATTTAGAGAAGGGCTGTGTGGACTGCAGATGTCTCCTCCTACCCGCTTAACTCTATAGGTTTTATGGTCTCGGCGATTCTAAGCCAGCTTCCTACTCCTCGTATGTAACGTAGCTAAGTTTAAGCTTTCTAGACTCCTCGTCCAACAGTCTCCAGTCGCTATAGCTGAGTCTCCACCCGACGGCTCCGGCATTCTCCTCAACCTGAGCCTCGCTCTTGGCACCTGGTATAGGAACTATGTTATCGCTATACATTATCAGCCAGTTCAGAGCTACTTGTGCAGGAGTTTTCCCGATCCTCGATGCTATTTCCTTTATCTTCTCTGAGAGGGCTAGGATCTGGCGGTAGTTGTCAGGCTTAAATAGCGCCTCGCCCGACCTCACGTCCTTGAGCTTTTCTATATCCTCAAGACTGTACTTCCCCAGTATAGCTCCCTTAGCTAGGGGGCTCCAAGCCGTTAGCGTGGCGTCTAACTCCTCGGCTAGGGGTACTATCTCCTTTTCCGCCTCTCTCTCCGCGAGGTTGAACCTATACTGCAGGACCTCCACATCGTACTTGGAGAGGCACGAGAGGAACTCCTCAACAACTGGCTTTGGATGGTCGCTCAGGCCTATGTAGCGCGCCCTACCAAGCGAGACAAGCCTCTCGAGCGCGCGGGCATACTCGCATATAGGTATGTGCCTCCATATGGGCGGCCAGTGGGCCTGGATTATATCCACATAGCTAGTCTGGAGCCTCTTCAGACTGAGGTCGAGAGCCCTGAAGGTGTCGTCGAAGCTGAGCAGCTCTCCGGGTATCTTGGTTGATATGAGGACCTCATCCCTAGCTACTCCTATCTCCTTGAGGGCTTGGCCCAAGAACCTCTCGCTAGTGCCTCCCCCATAGATCAGGGCCGTATCAACAAGGTTAATGCCTACCTCAATAGCCCTTGACACTATCTTGAAGGCGTCCCTATACTCTACTATGCCCCATGACTGGCTGAACTGCCATATTCCCAGCCCAACTCTGGAGACCTTCTCTCCTGTACCTCCGAGAGTGGTGTACTCCATCTAAACGCACCTAGAAACAAAAGTAGAACTATAAAACCTATATATAGATAGACTAACTAAGGCCAAACGGCAAACCAGGTCCTCAGTACTCAGGCTCAACAACAACAGCTGTACCGTACCAAACTACCTCTGCAACACCAGCAGTTATCATACTGGTAGCCATCCTCACACCTACAACAGCGTTAGCCCCTAGTGAGCGCGCCCTCTTCTTGAGCTCCTGCAAAGCATCATCCCTAGCGCTCTCCATAAGCTCCTTATACTCTACAACCTCCCCGCCTATGAGATTCCTAATGCTGGCTACAATATCCCTCCCAGCACCCCTAGCCCTCGCGCTGGAGGCGGAGACCAGCCCCAGAACCCTGACAATCCTATACCCGGGGATCGAATTCGTAGTGACTACAATCACATCCTCATCCAACCCGGTCCCGCCCCCTCCAGTACTCCAAATAAAGAATCTAGGGACTCCAGAGATTCTTTAGCATGAGTAACCCCACTAGAGGCGAGGGAAGGTTTTCCTAAACCAAACCTCTATTACCACCAGCCCCAGCCTCTAGATGTAGGTGTCGGAGGATTTTGGAAGAGCTGGTCTATCTAATGAGCATCCGGCCGCAGTACGCCAGAGCTATCATGGTGGGGCGAAAGAAGTTCGAGCTGAGGAGGATACACGCAGCCCCCCTAATAGAGGAGGGGTCAATCATAGTCGTCTACGCTAGCGGTAGCGTAAAGAGCATTATAGGCGAGTTCAAGGCCAAGAGGGTCCTGCAGTCAACCCCAGAGAGGATCTGGGCCCTGACGAGCGGGTCAAAGACAGGGATAGGGGAGGACGCATGGCAGTATATAAAGGGGGCTAGGAGGGCCATGGCGATAGAGGTCGGGGAGAGAAGGCTGTATGAGAGGCCGGTAACCCTAGATGAGATAAGGCGGGTAATCCCGGGATGGAACCCTCCATTCAGCTATACACTGCTAGAGGAGGGAGACCCCCTCCTCGAGCTTGTCCTAAAAAGGGTTAGAGCTAGATACCAGACGCTATAGTCAGAATACATCTTTATAAGGAGTCCGGCTCTAGGGGAATACCTCTCCTACATGCACAGCAATATGAGGTATACAACCTAGTATTACGGACTAAGAAAGATGTTTTAGGCCCTAGCAAACACTGTAATACAAGCGCCAGAACCCCACATAAGGGAAATACTATAAAAACTTAGGGAGGCTTGGCGGCGAATGTTAAGCACACCACCAACACTAGAAATTAAGATGGGAGTAGACGCTTAGAGGGGTGCCAACGAGTGCCAGCAATAGAAGGCTTCCTCTACGACTTCGTAAAAATGATACGGCAAGGAAGGAAAGACCTACTAGAGGTCTTGGACGCCATACAGTACAGCCACAACCCTCCAGAAGTAGGACACATAGCAAG
>WANT01000001.1 GCA_015521685.1 Aeropyrum sp. | reverse complement strand
CGCTTTCGCCTACCCATTTGCTTAGTATTTCTGGTCCTCGTACTGCTATGAAGTTGGCTCCGCTCTCGGTGGCGACGGCCTTGGCCAGCAGCGTCTTACCGGTGCCTGGAGGACCAAACAACAAAACACCCTTAGGAGGCCTAATACCCATGTTCTCAAACACGTCTGGATACTTTAAGGGCCACTCAACTGCCTCCCTCAGCTCTTGCTTTACGTCGCCGAGCCCCCCAATATCGCTCCACCTAACCTCAGGAACCTCAACGTAGACCTCCCTTATCAGTGTTGGCCTTATCATCTTCATGGCATCGAGGAAGTCCTTCATGGTCACCTTTAGCTCCTTGAGTACAGTCGCCGGTATCTCCTTGGCCTCGAAGTTTATCCTGCCTTCCTTTATAAAGCGTCTAAGGGCAGCCATCGCAGCCTCCTTTGCAAGGGCTGCTAAGTCGGCCCCAGTATACCCGTGAGTCATCTCAGCGATTTTATCAAGGTCCACGTCCTCGGCTAGCGGCATGTTCCGCGTGTGTACCTTGAGTATCTCAACCCTCGCCCTCTTATCTGGCGGCTTGATCTCTATCTCCCTGTCGAACCTCCCTGGCCTCCTCAGCGCTGGGTCCACGGCGTCTGGCCTGTTGGTCGCGCCTATAACGATAACCCTGCCTCTCTCCTTGAGGCCGTCCATAAGCGTTAGGAGCTGGGCTACCACCCTCTTCTCTACCTCTCCTGTAACCTCCTCCCTCTTAGGCGCTATCGCATCTATCTCGTCGATGAATATGATGCTAGGCGCGTTCTCCTCGGCTTCCTTGAATATCTCTCTTAGCCTTTGCTCGCTCTCCCCGTAGTACTTGCTCATTATTTCGGGCCCGTTAATGGAGATGAAGTAGGCGCCAATCTCGTTAGCTAAAGCCTTGGCGAGCAGCGTCTTGCCTGTGCCTGGAGGCCCGTATAGCAGGATCCCCTTAGGCGGCTCTATACCTAGGTGTTTGAAGATTTCTGGGTGTTTCATCGGCAGCTCTACTATCTCTCTTATCCTCTCCTTGGCCTCCTCAAGGTCGCCTATATCCTCCCATGTGACCTTAGGCACTGCCCGGGCTCTCTCGAGTTCGTCGGTGCTTACGGGTCTCTCCCTTATTTCGATAGCTGTGTTCTCCGTCACATAGACTACTTGGGCCGGCTGTGTAGATACTACCACGAGTGGAAGACCTTCGAGTAGAGGAACTACGACTATCTCCCTTCTGCTGATTGGCTTGCGTAGCAGGAACTCCTTTACGTATTCAACGAAGTCTCTACCGAACCTTATAGGCTCTGTTGGAGCCAGGACCACTTTTGTAGCTGGCTGGACCTTCTCGGTCTTCTCTACCGTTACAGTGTCTCCTATGGATACTTGGAGGGCGCTACGCAGGTATCCGTCCATTCTGACGATCCCACGTCCCTCGTCCTCTGGCCTCAAGGGCCATACAACTGCGACAACACTCCTGTCCCCCTTGCTGATGCTCACGAAGTCTCCTACCTCTACTCCAAGCTTCGAAGCTGCCTCCCTGTCTATCCTGACTATTTTTCTGCCAACATCTCTTGGGTACGCCTCGGCTACCCTAAGCTCCAAGCTATTGTTCAATTCTCTATCACCTCCTGCGTTCGGACACCCACTAAGAGACTATATAGATAATCACAGAGTAATAACCAATTGGTTCTAATGAAATAAGTTATAAACAATTAATGAGCTTGCTGCAAACAAGAAGAGGCTACGTTACAAGCCTGGCGAGGGGGCCTCCGCCCCGCGCGGCATCACCACCAGCGGTAATCCGCCTTAGGCCTACTAAGCGTCTTCACAGGCCCCATAGGTAAATGCTAATTTATTTCTACCCTACTAAGCCCAACGGGGTTAATTAGGGTTTGGAAGTTGGCATGCCAAAAGAAGGTGAAGCTCGCCATAGTAGTGTCAGAGTTTAACTACGACATCACCAAGATCATGGAGGAGAAGGCTGTCGACTACGCTAGGTTTCTAGGCGCAGAGGTCGTAGAGGTGAGGAGGGCTCCGGGAACCTACGATACCCCTATATTAGTGGCAAAAATATTGAGGAAGAGGGATGTGGATGCGGTGGCTGTCCTTGGCGCGGTAATCAGGGGAGACACAGACCACGATCAAGTGGTAGCTCATCAGGCCGCTAGGAAGCTCCTTGATTTGGGGGTGGAGCACGGTAAGCCAGTGAGCTTAGGTATAATTGGTCCGGGAGCATCAAGGCTAGAAGCCTTGGAGAGAGCTGAGGAGTATGCGCGGAGGGCTGTTGAGAGCGCTGTTAAGCTTGCCGTCAGGCTCAGGGAGATGGAGGGGAACGAGTGTTAATCTATCCTAGTGTATGTGAAGCATTTCCAGCATCCTGGAAGGTGGCGCATGGTGGATAAAGGTATTAGGGTTGCTGTGGTTGAGCAGGTTGGTTATAGGGAGTGGACTGAGAGTCTAGGAGATGATAGAGAGTGGATGATACAGAGTCTCCAGAGCGAGGTTTATTCTGCTGCACAGAGGGAGGCATCCAAGCACGGTGGCTTCGTTCTACCAATCAGATATGACATCATGCTCATACTATCGTCTGGACTCTCGCACAGACAACACGCTAGTATTCTCTCAACTATCACATCCATGGCTAGGGTTCCCGTACGCATGTCCAGCTCCTGTGGAGAAACGCCTCTAGACGCTGTAGAGAGGGCTTGGAAACTCTTGGCAGAGTCTAGCGGTAACCTGGTGTATGAGGAGTGCGGTATTGAAGAGATGGTGGCGGTTGCTCACATAGATTTAAACGATGTAACCAAGCTGACCAGGATAGTTGGTCCTGTTATCGCGTATTACGAAGTAGTGGACATAGTGTCTGAGATCACTAGGAAAGCCCAGAGGCTTGGAGTACTAGTCCAATACCTCGGTGGGGACAATATCCTGGCCGTCCTACCTCCGAGGGAAAGCATCGAGAACATTGTCAAGGAGCTGATCGTGCGGAGCGATCTAAAAGCCGGGGTGGGTGTGTCGAAGAAGGCTAGAGATAGTCTAGCGATGGCTGCGCATGCACTTCACGAGATAAGGGAGGGTATTGTGGCTGACAGTATTGTGGTGAAGGTCGCTTAATGCAACCCTGACACAGGCGAAGACGGGGGGCCTGGCCTGGTTAATAAGGACCAAGCTGTAGTCTATAATTCTGGGAGAAGTAGATGGCAGACGAGGAAGACAAGTATGTCTATATAAAGGTGAGGTTGGAGAGGGCGGATTATGAGAGGCTGAAGGACGCTGCAGCCAGGGATGGGTTCTCCAATCCTACTGACTACGCCACATGGATACTAGTTAACACTATTCGGGGTGGATTCAGAGAAGGGCTCTCCGGAGAATCCGCGGCTAAGATAGCCGCTTCCATCGAGAGAAGGATTATGGATCTACTCAACCCCTATACAGGCAAAATAGACGAGATAAACCTGAAACTTTCCCGCATAATTGAGGTTCTTGAAGAAGGTTTACAGCCCAAAAGCCAGCCCATGATGGATGCCCGCCCGGTAGCCCAGCAGCAGGGAAAAGCTGGTAGGGAAAGATTTGAACAGCGGTCAGGCGCTTTGGAGAGGCTTAAAAGCGAGGGTGTGCTGTTCCAGGAGGATGCGGGGTGGATTAGGGTGCCTGAGAAATTCTTCTCCTCATTAGAGAAGAGGGGTGCAGTTGTTCTTAAAATTGGCGAGGAGTACGTGGCTGTGGATAGAGACTATTGGGAGAATTTTGTGAACACGCTTAGATCTCTAGACGTTGCAGACAGCATTGAGGCAGAGAAAGCGCTGCAGGCTGAAATAGGAGAAAAGGCTGGTAGGTTGTTCAGAAAGCTCGTTCGGTCTGGACTAGCTGTGTTTGATGAGGATAAGGGGATGTGGATACTCTATTTGCCGCCATGAGTTTTCGAGCTTTGACCTCGAGAATTGGGGTTACCGGGAGCTATAGTTGGAAGGATTGGTGATGCTCTTAGGGAGTTAGCAAGTACTCCTCATCATAAAGGACGCCCCTAGCTAGCAGTTGTTGCAGTCTTTTGGAGATGAGGGGTTCTCCTTCAATAGAGGGGTATACATAAGGGAGGAGGACCTCGTGCTCCGATACTCCCAGGCCGAGATCTAAGGTTAGCCTAATGTTCCTGACGAAATCTATGTCGCCTAACTTGAGGCCCTCTGCTATGAGGACGGCAGTCTTGAGAGCTCCATCAATACTAAGCTGCTCCTTACCGAGGTTTCTTTTTGAGCAGTTGGTGAATACTCCCATGCTGAGAAGGACCGTCCTACCTCTTGGAGGGTGGTCTCCCATTATTCCCCCTATGATAATGTAGTTGGATACGGCAGCCTCCCACGGCTCCAGAGGCTTCTTTGCGTTGAGATCCAACAATATGCACAGATATCTATTATATTGAAAACCCTCTCCCCACGTGAACGGTATTCCTGCCCTGTTGAGGGAAGAAGCGATTACGCTATTTGTAACTCCAGATACTATGAGTCGGTAGCCATGGCTATCAGCGAACTCATAGGATTCTCTTAGCTCCTCCAGCAACCACCTACTGGGATATTCCTCTAGAAGTTCTATAACGAAGACTGGATTATGCCTATATGGGAGTCGGTAAGAGGCCCTGCTCTTCATCCCCTTGGCAGGTCTGGTCCGGTCCACTAACCCCATCCTCCATCTGAAGGAGTTTATAGGCTAGGCTAGGCTCTTAGGCTTATAGGGTTGGTGGTTTGTTGTGTTCATAAGTTTAGAATAATACAGCTCGGCTTGTTAAAACTTAAGAGTATTGATTTTCTAGTGGGTTTCGAGTGGGACCAGTGGCTATGGGTACCTACATGGAAAAGCAACTATGGTATGAAATATACGGAGAAGCCTCAAAACTCTTCCGGAGCCAATTCAGGAGCCCCGAGGATTGGCCTAGACTTAAGGTAACTTTAGCGGCGAAAGTCGTCGCGATATTGAGGAAGTATTTTCACACGATTGAATATGCGGGTCTTGTAGATCTCTCTGGAGGAGAGTGTGTTACCAATATTGAGGGTAGTTTTGATATAGATGTTATAGTCCTTGTTAGGAGTCCAGCCGAGTCATATGCTCTCATGAGGGTAGAGGAGTTTATAGATAATGCTATAAAGGAAGCTTTCTTTACCAACGTGAGCTACGAAAAGTACAGGGAGTTGCTCCAAACCTATGAGAGAGGTCTAAAGCACAACGTCATTGAAATTCATGTTAATGATGTATATGCTCTTAAGCTAGCTAGAAGCTCTGGTTGCCCGCCTATAGATCTATAGGAAACTCTCCTTAAGGTTTTGTAGTAGTATATCATAAAATCTAAAATCATAAAATTAATTATCATAGTCGTGATTATGGAATTTACTTGTTGTTAAGCCCCTCAGCATACTCAAGGCCAGGCGACCCTAGAAGACCCGCCATCAAACACTAAGACACCTCCAACAAGGTACTCAGGGGCGGTGAGGACACGAATCATGAATCTCTCAAACTCCAGCAGACTCCCTGACCTTTTTAGGGGGCTAAGAGCCTCTACCTCGTTTCTCCAGAATTCCCCCGGAGATAGGCTGTAACGCTTGGCTATCTCGGATACGGTTCGTAGCGCTCCTGGCGTTCTAAAACTACCTAATAAGATCATTAATGGCCTAACTTTTGGAGCGTACTTCCTCGACGCTACTCTGACAAGCCTTGATAAGCCTGCCCTTACTGTATCTGGTATAACAAGTAGGTCCATCGGCTCAGGCACGGTGAAACTATTGAGGATCACTGTGGTTGAGGGCTTAGAGTTATAGCGGTAGAGATGATTAAGAATTTGTGCTGTTGAAGCTAAGTATAGTTCTGACGCCTCTATCCAGTCCTCCCAAAATGCCTCATCGATGCCGATGGGCTCCCTAGATATGTTGCCATAGGCGATTATAGCGTGGTCCAAACCGTCGAACTGCGAGTATGCTTTCTCGAGGGCCGAGACGATGTCTTCCTTATTTCTTAGGTCACCGCGAAAAGTTTCAATCTCCACATGGTACTCGTATCTCAGGGCTCGACTAGCTTGGGAAAGTCCTTCAGGTGTTCTGGCGAAGAGTAGTATGCTGCACCCCATAGATGCTAATGCCCGGGCCGAGTGATAGCCCAAGCCCTTGCTTCCACCGAACACTATTCCGGAACACGCCACACGGGATCCCCAGATTTAGAGGCTGAGATATGCTATTCATAACTATGGGCGGCGATGACGAGGGCTGGTATTTCCGACTCCTCTTGTGGGGATTGACGCCAGTCGTTGAGCCGCCTATGGTCGTGCACTATTATGAGGCGTTTCGGGTGTCTCGGGGAGTAGTACATATTATTATAGCTGATGTATATATATTCATTGCTATTACTATAAAAAATTATATTTACGGGTATGAGCCTTTTGCTCAGGGATGTCGAGGTCCATCATAGAAGCAACATAGTCAGGGACAGCCTAAGGCAGATAGTTTTAAGGATTCTGGCAGAGCAGCCCTACCACGGCTACGACATTATGAGGAGAGTGGGTGAGATAACGGGAGGTATGTGGAAGCCAGCTCCTGGAACACTCTATCCCTTACTTGATCAGATGAAAGAGGAAGGCCTAATAGAGGTTGTGAGGGTAGATAATGAGGGCGTTAAGGGCGGCAGGAAGATCGTTTACGGTTTGACGGAGAAAGGCTGGACCAAGCTTGTTTCGATCCTTCTCGAGAAAGCGGGTAGCAAGATCGACTTCCTAATATATTACATAGTCGAGGGTTGCGTAGTGCTCAGAAGTAAGGGTTATAAGGATGAAGCTGAAAGTATCTGTAGCGAGCTGAGGAAGTCTGTCAAGAGGCTTATAGACTCACTAAACGAATATTGCCCTCAAAGCTAAGGCATAACTCCCTAAATCATACAATATAAGATGGATGATTAATGGACAGCTAGATATAGGTGAGATACATGTCGCTAATGGACATAATAGAGGCTATAGGCCTGCCAGCTATAACGGGGCTGATACTTCTTCCTGCTTCATACTATGGGTACAGGACCTACAAATCAGTAGGCAATACTGCCGTCCTAGCACTGGCTGTGGGGTTATTGTTCGTCTCGATACAGACGTTCATGGAGGCACTAATAAACTACCTGATAATATCGAACCCCGAATTCTACGGGTCAAACACCCACTACATCTTAGACGCATTTAGGGGGACAGCTATAGTGGTGTGGAGTGCAGCTATGGCATCAATTTTTGTGGAGACGCTGGGCGTAGAGACTAAGTGGTTGAGGATAGGATTCCCAGGTATAGTATTTATATCTGGCACGGTATTCACCTTCTCAGTCAACTTGCTGAGCGGCATAGAGGTGCCCTCCCAAAGGCTCTTAATCAGCAGTATCGGGAGAGTGCTGGGACAGCTCGTCCCACTCGCGCTTATGCTGGGAGCCTACTTCGTAAGGGAGATAGCCTTACCCACAGGTAGTAGGGCGGCGTCTATCATAGGGCTGGTATTCCTACTTCATGGCATAACACTACCACTATACAGTCTAGCTAAGAGCTTTGGTATATTCACTCTAGCGTTGTGGTACGCCGCTGGCGGGATCATCCCTGCAGTTGCAGCCGCATATGGCTTCAGACTGCTGTACCAGGAGCAGGCTGAGGTAGTAGAGTCAATGGAGGAGGCGACGTAGTAGCTGTAGAGATACCACCAATTCTGGTATATATTTTTGCTGAGTAGATTCCACACAGAAAATCTATTCATATAAGGTTTCTACAGGGTGCTGATAGGGGGGACTATAGCGCTCTACTTAAAGACATTAATACCATTCACCATCTAAGGTATTTGGTGGATGCTTTTATGGGGATGATGTGCAAGGGTTGAGACATGGCTCCAAACATTCAGTGTCCCTATGGTGAGAGGAGAGGAGCCACGGTATACTGCAAAATAGCTAATAGAGTTGTCAACGCACTAGTATTTCCCTGCACATCACCTCGATACGCTAGCTGCAAGTTCTATCGTCAAGCTGAGCAGAGGCCGGAGGAAGAAAGGAAGGAGGAGATGGCTAAAGTTGTTGAGCTAGAGAGGGCTGAGGCTAAGCCTGAGAAGGTTGAGGTAGAGGTGGCGCCGGAGGAGGCTGTAGAGCCAGCGATATCCAGGTCAGCTGTCTCTAAGGATGCTGAGGTCCTAAAGGAAGCTATACTTGAAAGTAGGTCGGCCTCTGCTGAGAAGGAGGCGGAAAGGCTACTGGACCCAGTTTTCCAGGCCTCGCTAGTACTTGAATACACGCCTAGGAACTTCAGCGTGCCTGGAAGGAGTATCGCTGACATTGCTGGGGGCGTCTACCGACGGCTATCACCTGGAGAGAGGGGAGAGTGTTTTATTATTAAGACAGCTGGTGTTCCCGCCATATTTGTCAAAATGTGTGACGGTAAAGTTATTGCTGCTGCCTCGGAAGGAGAAGGGCCAATTACGGGTGAGAAAATTTCGGAGCCTAGGTTTACGGGTCTTGTGAGGGTTCTCGTGTATGGGCCTCTAAGAGGGGAGTAGCCCCAGGGATGCTTCTATCATCTAGCTAGATTGTTATATGGGTGTTTTTATGTGTGTTATAGTAATGTAGCTGTAATCAAGTTTTTTGGCGATCCTCGCGAGGTCCTCGGCTCGCTTTGCTTTGGTAGTTGCTACTACTATGTAGCCGAGGTCTGATAGGTCTAGCACTTTTCCTTCCACCAGTAGTGTGTGTACCCTTCTTACTCCTACCGTCCTTGGCCTTACTCTATGGTTTCTCGTATAGGAGGAGATTATTTTGGATGCCATGTCCCTAGTTTCTGTGGCTATCGTGTAGCCGATAGGTCCTAGCGTATCTTCGAGATAGGTTATTATGCTGGATAGAGGCTTGCAGTTCCTTATTGAGGGGCATTCTATACTCGATGGGAGTCTCGACAACTTATTTGACTCGCTGTCGAGCACAGGTAGTAGGGGTTCCGAGAAGTATCTTTTTATGTGTTGTTTGACCACATCGCTCGCCCGTTGCCCGGCTGAGGAGGCCTCCTCCAGCATGTCAGAGAGCTTTTGGACCCGCAGTATCTCCAGGGATGAGAGCCTCTTCGCATAGACGAGAAGCTCCTCGTCGGGTATCGCTTGCTCTCTATGTCTTATTTCAGGGTTGAGTTCGACAATAAGGTAGGGGCTCTCCCCGCCATCACCAATAAAGCTCTTAGCACATTTCGATGGCGAGCGTGGAGCTTTTTCATACGAAAGATTTACTACTCCAGACTTGTCATCGACACATGTATATATAGCAATACGAGTCTTAACCGCCCACTCTACCCTACCTAATTCTCGTAACGCGATGAACACGTCGCCAGGAAGAGATGATACAAGCTCTACCCCAGCATCCTCGACAATACTCCGCCATCCCTTCGAGCCCTTATAGGCATGTAATCTCTTTGCAATATAGTAGTCGAGGTAGCCCGAGGTCCTCAGCGCGTCCAAAAGCCTAAGGGATCGCCTACCCCAGGGGAGCCCCTCGAAGGGTATCACTAGGCGTTGTGAACCAACCTCTCGGGACAGCCTAACCACAGCATTGTATAGTGCTATAACGCGGCTCAGCTTGGGTACCTGGCTGAGTGTCATCCTCCTCCTCATTTCTAGATCTTCTGGGTTGAATAGTATGACCCCTCTCGCAGGCAGGCCGTCCCTGCCAGCCCTCCCCACCTCCTGCACCAGGTCTTCGATGGAGTCGCTTGGATAGGCGTGGAGAGTCCAGCGAATATTAGGTATATCGACCCCCATACCGAACGCTTTAGTAGCCACAACTATAGACTTGCTGGAGGAATCTGATATGGCTGACTCTACAGTTTTCCTCCGCCTATCCGATAATTGACCGTGGTAGACGTAAACACTTATGTAGCTGGGTAGAGAGTTCTCTATCCTCCTAGATATGCTCTCTGCGTTGGCCCAGTCAAGCCTCCTGCTCTTAACGAATCCAGTGAAGATGACTCCCACCCAAGAGTCGGAGACGGTGTTAGCCCATGACGAGAGCTCTCTAGCGTAGTCCGCTGTAACATCGAGCCTCTTCACCCCGCTAGGAGCTATTCTAACATCGAACTCGATATTGCCCCTGAGCGGCGGAACCCGAACTATTAAAGGCTTCGAAACGTCTTTTACAACTGCGCCGTCAACGCCGTCCTCCAGGTCTACAGTGTGGTATTCGGACTCCCCTAGCATTGAGACTATCGATTCTATTATGTCAGGGGTCGCGGTCGCTGTCAACGCTAGGAGGGGCGGCCAGCCTGCGGCAGCTCTGAGAGCTGACAGCGTTTTAGCCATGTAAAGATAGCTATTTCTAAAGGTTTCTCCCCACCTTGATACTGCATGAGCCTCGTCCAAAACTGCTAGCGAGATCCTCTGGGGATCTAGAAGGGAGAGTACTCTCTCATCCTCGAACCTCTCTGGCGACAGGTATAGGAGGTCTAGAAGGCCGTCCCTGGCGGATCTAATAATCTCATCCTTCATTTTGGATGGAATACTGGCTTCGATATACATAGCGACTAGGCCTTTAGCTAGCGCATTCCTAGTCTGGTCGCGCATAAGAGCCCTCAGGGGGCTAACGACTATTGTGAGACTACCTATGGCGAGCGATGCCGAGACCCTCGCCGCCGTTTGGAATAGGAGGCTCTTTCCGTATCCCGTGGGTAGAACAGCAATAGTTAGAGTGGGGCTTTCAGTTGCTAGAGTAGTCGAGAGCCTTCTCAAAACAACCTCCTGACCCGGCTTCGGGGTTACACCCTTCCACATGGAGTTGATAACTGTTTTGAAACCTTCAAGAACATCGTGATCCTTGAGACCAGCTTGAGCTGGCTGGTGCGAACTAGTCGGGGCTTCTCGGACTAGTGGAGACCAGGTGACCGCAATAGCTCCAAGTCTTGAAGCCATCTCCCTCATGCGGCCTAGCTGGGCTTTATAAAAGCTCAGCTTTCCTCTATAGAAGAGCTTTACAGCCTTGACAGCGTTCTCGTCCCGTAGCATAACCTCTGGTAGTACTACAAGGTTGAGGCTCGAGACTCTGGCCAACTCTCTATTCTTCTTGAAGACCGCCCACGATACAATGCCGACTCCCCCCTCAATGTACCATTTGTCTATAGCATCCGCCTCGCGGAGCAGTGTAGCGTTCAACAGTCTCGAGAGCATTCTAGCGACTGGGCCGTCTGGCGTTATGACTAGTATCCTAGTGCCTTCCTGGTTATGTGAGCTAATAGCCGTCTTTATGGCCTCTGCGAGAGCTGCGGGGCCCCTACCATTAGGGATTATGGCCTGTATGCTAGGCTCTTCTTCACTCGTGTATATGGAGATACCTGCCAGTATTGAGCTCTCTTGAGGGCTCCATCCTCCAGTTTTTAAAGCGGTTACAAGACGTCCCCTCCTTCTATATAATGTGCTAAGGCTATGGGCTAGGACCTCTCGGTACCTGGTTAGTATATCCTCAGGTACCATGTTGGTGTAGTCATCGGTTGTCGCGAGACATAGATCAACTGGTAGAATGCAGTCCAATAGAGCATCGTCTAACTCTCCCCAGTAGTACCTAAGATGTGATACGTTAACTTGGTGTGAGGTCCTCGGCACGGCCTCAGCAAATTGTAGCTCCGAGGATCTAACCAGGTCTACTAGAGCTTCGTAAATAGGGCTGTTACCGGCCTTCAGAGAACTCAGCGCCTCGAGCGCGTCACCGCCTCTTCTATTGATGCTCTCGAGCGCTATGCTTGCTAGAGCGCGATATTCGCCGTCTAACTTTATTTTCGGTGGTTTTGCGCGCACAGGAGTCCAAGACTGAATTCCATATCTAGGTCTGTCAGTAATGACTACCCGTGCTCGAGGAAGCCGCGGTTCTGAAACGAGTATGTCCTCTTTCAGCCTGGCAGCGGCCTCGGGGGCCAGGCTAACGGTATTAGGTAAGCTCTCCCATTGGACACCTAAATCCTCAAGTAGCTCCACTGACTTCAGGAGTATATATGCAACTGAGTCGGCCGGATTGCTTGTCGGCGCGCCGAAGTGGTAGACCGCCCTATATAGTAGACCGCCCGACTCTGCTAATGCTATGGATGATAAGAGTTTCACGTCGACAATTCTCGGAAACCCAGTATGACAGCCCCACACGATTAGGAGAGAAGCCTTGAGGGAGTAAGCCGCAATCCCGACTGGGTCGGAGTTTGAGAGAATCCGGGCAGCCCCCTCCCGGGATATGGTGGTGGTATCGCCTGCGAGGTCCTCATACCTGAACACAATCCTACCTTCACTACATACGGCTACTGCCACGCCTCCGGTAGGCGGAAGCTCTCCACCGATGATACCCTTCTCAGGCCGCCCTAACAGCGTGAAGAAAGACTTTACTTCGCCTTCTAGGTCCTTCGGTATGCTGCATCCAGCCCTAGCGAACCAAACAATTAGCTCGTAGAGTCCTAGATCTCTAAGCCTGTAGAAGTCCTCTCTTTCAGGACAACCCTTTTCCTGTAGGTATTTTTTGCGTTTCGACGGATCCTCCACTATGTCCTCGATTGTCAGCTCCCTAGTGATGCCAAGAGATTCCGCTAGACGTCTCAGTATGCCCTTGCTCAAACCCGAGATCCCACCAGAAGTATTGTGTGTCTTTAGGGAAAAAGGGGGGTTGAAGTTACGTCGTTAGTTAGAGCCTAATCTCGGGTTGAAAATCGTGTTGAAGCAGGTTCCTGGTCTTCTCTTTACCTACATGCGCGGCTTCAGAATCACGTAATGTTTGTTATATCTTGAGACGATTGTATGATTTTGGGTAGACATCACCTTATTATATCTCCAGGTCGCTAATGCTGGCCGCTCAGCTCCTTCACGAGCCTGGCGAGACCCTCCTTGGACAGTAGGTTGGTCATCTCTGTCCTATGTCTAACTTCGTCTCGCAGAAGGTCCTCAGCTAGCTCTTCGGTGGCTGGATCGACTCCGTGGGTGAGATCGAATAGCTCCTTATAGGCGTTTATTGCGCATATCTCGGCCTTCACAGCTGCGATAATAAACCCGTCTATGTCGAAGGGGTCATCAGGTATTGGGGGGTATTTGCACGAGCTTATGCTCCATAGCTTAGTGAAATCTCTGGGAGGGTCTACGCCTAGCTCGTTGAGCCTTTTGGCTATCTCGCTTGCATGCTTGGTTATCTCCTCTACAGCTTCCTTCCTGAACTCCTCAGCTATCACACCGCTGTTGGGCCCCTGAATTATTTCGGCGGTTAGCATGTAGTAGTAGCCAGCTATCCATTCATCAGCGTATGCTGATAGCAGCTTCTCCTTTATAGCTTCGATATCAGCTTTAGGTGAGAGTTCATGTCCAAATAGCTTACGAGAGTCTTTTACATTCTCCAAGACTAGCCTGCACCACTAGATTAATTGGTGCAGGGACAATTATTATAGAACCAAATATCTAGGTGTCTCTAAATCCGGCAAACTAGTACCATAGAGGGGTTAAATAAAGTGGCTTAAACAGGCTTCACATCTCCACCCTCGACAAAACCAACCTCGGGGATCTCCTTTTGTCTAGACACAATGGCGACAGCCTCCTCGACAGGCGTGCCAGGCTCTGTAAATATAATCTTCACACCGTATCCAGTGAAGACAGCTACACTGGTGGGACAAGCGCCGCCAGCCACCACTACGTCAACATCACTCAGTACATTCTCCCTAAGGAACCTATATTTGGGGGGGCCGTGAAGGTGTGGATGGTGATGGTGGTGGGAGTCTTGCTCGTCTGCATCGAGGTCTGGTACTGCAGATAGCGGGTTCTTCCTACTCCCAACCAGCTTAGGCTTTCCGTTCTCCACATCATAGATTGTGAATATTGGGGAGTGTGCGAAGTGGCCTGGTGAGACTACTTTATTCGACCCCATCTCCGTGGATGCGACGGCTATCCTAGGCATGTATTGCACCGATGGTTAGAGTGGTATTATAGAGGGTTTATTTCCGGGTTTGGATATCAAGACCACCACCATTTCCACACGCTTATGGTTGGGCAAGCCTAATTCTATCTAGATCCCAGACTCATTAATGGGTGCCGACGCCTTGGAGGCTAGGGTGGTTGATATAACTAGGAAGCCTCCTGTTAGAAGGGAGGCTGTGGCAAGCGGCTTCATTAAGCTTAGGAAGACCAGTGTTGAGGCGATCAAAACGGGTAGGGTGGGCAAAGGAGACGTTAAGTCTGTAGCCTCTATAGCCGCTATTATGGGAGTAAAGGAGACTCCTAGGATCATCCCACTGACACACCCAATCCCCATAGAGCATGTGGAGCCTCGAATCATACTCCGCGATGACGGAGTCGAGGTTAGAGTCAGGGTAGCTACTACGGCGAAGACAGGCGTTGAAATGGAGGCTCTAGCGGGAGTGGCTGCCGCACTCCTATCTATCTGGGACATGGTTAAATCTCTAGAGAAGGATGAATCTGGCAATTATCCGGACACGGAAATCTCTAGTATTAGAGTTGAGCTAAAATTAAAGACCGGAGAATAAGGTGAGGCGGAGGGCCGGCATTAGCATAAATCGAGCGGGAGATTCAAGGGTCTGTAGAAGGTAAGGCTAGAATCCCTAGATTTAAATTGATGTTAGAGTTTCTCGTATACGGCCTCCTCCTCGTAGTCATCACCCTCAACATAGATCATTCCCTTCCTATTCAGAGTCCTAAGTATCCTCATAGCTTCGCTCCTACTCCGAACTTTCACAAGTATAACGTCGACACCATCAACTATCTTAGCCTCTTTTGGGAGCGGTATTCTCGAGAGGTATTCCCTAGCCTCGGGCCTAACTGGGATAACATAGTAGCCATGAGGGTCTCTACGCTTGAGAATGTCTCTGAGGAGTCTTTCTGCCAAAATAACACCACCTCAGACCTGAGGATGCGGGAGCCCTGTCCACGGTTTAATATTATAACTCCCGCCCTCTTTTTAAACCTTTAGATCTAAACCACTGTTCTCGATGGTCAAGTCTATAGACTGATATATCTCCGCCTCAAATATGCTGTCGGCCAGTGATTCATTTATGAGGTGAGGGAGTTGGCTGAGAGGAAAATATGGCATCCCCCGAGGGAGCTTGTTGAGAATAGCAACGTTTACAAGCTAATGGAGAGCTTGGGCTTCAAAACCTACGGAGACCTCGTGAAGTGGAGTAATGATGATGTCAAAGAGTTCTGGGCAAGGCTGCCCGACTGGCTGGGAGTAGAGTGGTTCAGAGAATTCAGGGAGGTGGCGGACACTAGCCGGGGGCCGGAATGGACCTCTTGGTACAGGGGTGGCCTCTTCAACGCGGCGTACAACGTAGTTGATAGGATTGTGAAGATGGGTCTCGGCTCAAGAGAGGCCTTCACCTGGATAGGGGAGGATGGTGAGGTCAGGAGATACACGTATATGCAGCTAAAGGACGAAGTCGACAGGCTGGCGAAACTCTTCAAAGAGGACTACAATGTGCGGCTAGGGGAGGTTGTTGCCATATATGCTCCAATGATGCCGGAGAGCATCGCTGCGATGCTGGCTGCCATGAAGGTCGGGGCGGTGGCGACACCTATATTCAGCGGCTTCGCGCCGCCCGCGGTTGCTGAAAGGCTGGAGCTCAGCGAGGCTAGGGTGATGGTGACGGTCGACGGCTACTATAGGCGGGGGAGGAAGATTCCTCTTAAGGCTCAGGCTGATGAGGCTATAAAGCTAGCCGGGGACAAGGTCGAGAAGGTTCTTGTAGTCAGGAGGCTAGGTATAGATATGCCTTGGAGGGAGGACAGGGACGAGCTCTATGACAAGGCCTTATCAGGTAAGGCGGGAGGCGTGGAGCCAGAGGAGCTCGACCCTGAACACCCGGCTCTCCTCCTATTCACTAGCGGAACGACGGGCAAGCCTAAGGGGGCTGTGATAAGCCATGCTGGAGCCCTATTGCAACCAGCTAAGGAGCACTACTTCAACATGGACATAAAGCCTGGCTGGGAGGGCTATAGCGATAAGCTATGGTGGATAACCGACATAGGCTGGATGATGGGGCCCTGGCAGGTTATGGGCTCCCAATTCCTCGGCGCTAGTCACCTTATGATAGAGGGGGCGATCGAGTACCCGGAGCGCGGGAGGGTTTGGAAGACTATCCAAGAATATAGGGTGACCCACTTTGGCTTCGCAGCTACAGTGGCGAGGCTGCTGAAGAAGGTGGCTGGAGATCTAGTGGAGGAATATGACCTCTCTAGTATCAGAGCCTTCGGTAACACAGGCGAGCCTATCGACCACTCAACGTGGCTATGGGTAATGGAGACGGTAGGAGGGTGGGAGAGGCCCCTCATAAACCTGAGTGGGGGGACAGAAGTATTCGGCTGCATCCTCCTACCCAGCCCTGCTGTCCCGCTGAAGCCAACTACTCTCTGGGGGCCGGCCCTGGGTGTTGATGCCGATGTGTACGACGACTCGGGCAACCCTGTGAGGAGAGAGCCTGGATACCTGGTCGTGAAGAAGCCATTCCCAAGCATGACTAGGGGTCTCTGGAAAGACCCGGAGAGGTATATCAAGACCTACTGGTCTAGGTTCCCCGGGGTTTGGTACCACGGTGACTATGCTCTTGTGGATGAAGAAGGCTTCTGGTACATTCTAGGCAGGGCTGATGACGTGATTAAGGTTGCTGGGAAGAGGATAGGTAGCGCCGAGGTTGAATCGGCGATAACGTCTATCCCAGGCATTGCTGAGGCTGCGTGCGTTGGAATACCACATCAGGTTAAGGGAGAGGTTATAGCTTGCTTCGTTGTGCCTAAAGGAAAGGTCGAAGACGAGGATCAGTTAAGGAGAATTGTGAGGGATACGGTGGCTGAGAAGCTCGGCAAACCCTTCTCACCAGAATACGTGGAGATTGTTACAGAGCTTCCGAAGACTAGGAGCGGGAAAATAACCAGAAGGGTGATAAGGGATCTCGCGAGGGGTGTAGAGCCTAAGGAGCTGAGTGTTCTAGAGAATCCTGAGGCTGTAGAACTAATTAGGGAGATCATAAAGAGAATTTCCGATAGAAACCAGTAAATGCAGGGTTAGGGAGGCCAGTGTAGAATTTCGCCTCCTAATCATCTCATCACTATCAACACGGCTTTTCTGAGGTGCAGGTATTGGTTTCGTCGGGTGAGTGTGTTGTAGAGATACGCAGGTTCCCTGCAGGACCCCTTGTCACTAATACATACTTAGTGTGGTCGCGCGAGAGTCGTAGCGGCTTCGCTGTGGATCCTGGATGGCCTGATGTTGGCTCGATGCTCGCGAAGTATGCCCGAGAGATGAATTTGTCGATTAAGTCGGTCATCCTTACCCACGGACACTTCGACCACGTATTAGGCGTTGAGAGCCTTATAAACGAGCTAGAAGACAGCGCCGAGAAACCCGAGGTCCTCATCTCTCGTGAGGACCTAGGGCTGGCTGCAAGAGCTTCAGACCTAGCTTATAGATGGTTGGGCGTGAAGGTGAAGAGAGGATTCGACCCGGGAATCGTTACAGGGTTCCTCGAGGATATGGAGGTTTACAGTTTTGGAGGCATAGAGTGCAAAGCCCTACACACACCCGGCCATACAGAGGGTAGTTATTCTCTGGCCTGCGGGGGAATGGTGTTCACGGGGGATACCCTATTCAAGGGGAGTATTGGTCGCACTGATCTACCGGGTGGAAGCTGGAGTAGGATGATGGCTAGCTTGAGAAGACTATCATCCCTACCTCCAGACACCAATGTATATCCAGGGCACGGCCCGGAGACTACTATAGGAGAGGAAGCCAGGCATAACCAGTATGTTAGAATGGCTTGGCTGGGCGGGGCAGTCACTTTCTAACGACGAGGACTATGCCCGCGAGGATAAGGAGTCCTCCGAAGGCCTGTAAGGGAGTGAGCTTTTCGCCTAGAAGTACTACTCCCAGGAGTGCTGCAGTAAGGGGGACAAGAGGTATGAATATAGCGCTTCGCGCCGCACCTACCTTCTCCACTCCTATATTCCAGAGTGTGTATCCGATTGCACCAGGGACAACGGCCACGTAGAGTATCAGAAGGACCTCTCGAAGCCCGATGTTGCCTAGCTGAGGTCCTCCGGAGACTACTACTGCTGGGGCGGTGAACAGTGTTCCCCAGAATGTAGTCAACGCTATTACAATATTCTGGTTTCTGGCTGGCAACCTTGTTCTCAATATTATGGTGTAGAGGCTCCAGGCCACGGCTGCCCCGATTGCCAGGACCCCGCCCAAATACTCTCCGTTTAGTCTAGGCCCAAGCACGAAGTAGGTTCCGGCGAATGAGGATAGGGTCCCCGCCAGCCCGCTCGCTGTCAGAACGTCTATGGAGATAAGGACTGCCATAATATAGGTGAGGGGCGTGGCTAGGCTAGTCAATAGTGAGACGAGCGAGGCCTCCATGAGGCCTAGTGCAGTGTAGAAGAGTATATTGAACCCGGCGATCCCCAATAAACCTAGCACAGCAGTTGTCAGCATAGGGCCTGACCTGGCCAGGGACTCCCAATCACCGCTCCTCCTAGTAGCTAACGCCACAATACCTAGTAGGGGTAAGGCTAGCGAGAATCGTACGAAGGTGAGGGTTATGCCGTCTATATGGCCCTCTCCAACTAAGATCCTCCCGGCTACTGCATTGGTTCCCCAGCTTATGGTCGCTAGTGCGGGGTAAACCAGCGGATTGATCTTAAACCTCATCTTCCCGGGCCCAAGGGAGGTTGGACAGGTTTCTGATAATAAGCTAAGAGTCTTGCCCTGACTATAGGCGATCCCACGATATTTTCACTTGCTCTTTACGATGTTGTTGTTAACCCTGCAGAGAGACTTCAGCAGGAATTTTGCCGCCTCAGGGGGGGACCTTGTTATGGGAGTCTTCTCGCTTATCTCTATGAATATAGGAGAGTCGTCGTCGGGGCCAAACATCTTGCCCTCTATCACCCCCTCGTCTGGCTCAACAGGGATAGTGCTCATGTAGGCTATGGTCTCTACACCACTGTCTATTATACCTCCTACCATTATCATTGGCACGCCCGTCTCCCTGGCTCTAACCTCTAGGAAGGTCTTTATTATGGTGTGGTCCATGGTTATTAAGCCGCCGTCGTCGACAATGTTCCCGAGGTACTTGCTGTTGTAGGGCATCATATTCCCTATTATGAGGCTCACATTGCCTAGCTGGAGGTGGCGGAAGACCTCTGGCACCGCGAGGTCCTCGTCCACGAATATCCCCAGGTTGAGACCAGTACTGTTTGACCTAACGCTGAACACTCCCGGCTCCTTGCCAGGGCTTATACCTAGATGCTGCTCCATCTCGGTGAGAACAATTTTCCTGTATTTGCCTGCGATCGAGCCGTCGGGCGAGGTCATTACTGTGCTAACGTATATCCTGGGCCCCGCCCTCTCAATTATGGGGCCACCGATGATGTAAACCCCATACTCCTGACTCCACCTTGCCATGGAGCTCACGCTTGGACCAGCTGGGATGTTCTTCTCTGATATCTTCTCGGCCATCTCCCGCAGCTTCAGCCTTGCCTTGCTGGGGGGGTAGTAGCCGATGACGGGGCCTGTGAAGGGGTAGGAGGGGAGAATAATTAGGTCGACGCTCCTCATTGACAAAACTTTTTCAATTAGGATCGAGTGTCTCCTCGCATTGCTTCGCTTGGCTCCGAGCTTTACTTTGGAGTGTAATACTGCGATTCTCATCTGGCTGCCACCTCTCCTGCCAGCCTCTTCATGTCCGGGGATCTCAGAGCGCAAGATGTAAAGCTCGAGGCCCAGGTATTACCACGTAATACCTCCCTGTAATTTTTGGTATCATCGATGTTTAAAAGGAGTGCAAGTTCTCCTATCTCATCGAAGACCGTATCGATTACCTCGTCTCTCCTCTTTTCACCCGCCTCAACCAAGTCCATCTGCCTCTCCAGCTCCCTAGTCCTCTCCTCGGAGACAAGCTTGGGGACTCTCATGAGTATCCTAGCAAATGTCTCACCATAAAAATCAGGGCTGGCGTCTTTTAGGTATTCTGTTAGATATTTGTAGACGTGTATACCTCTGCTGGTAGCGACGATCATCGAAGAAGCCCTCACACCCTCAAGCCTCATGATATATCTCCTCCTGTCAAGCGTCTCCACTATCTTGGCATATGTGCTCGGCCTCCCGATACCCCTCCTCTTCATCTCCTCAACTACCTCACCCAGAGTGTATGGGAACGCCTTTGGCACAGTCTGGGAGGATATCGACGCCTTGATCCACGACTCTCTACCAACTATTATTGGCGGCTGGGGCCTTACGAAGGGCCACACTAGTGTGAAGCCCTTGCTAACACCACTAGAGTCCTCAGGCCTCCCCACTGCGACAAGCCTCTCGATATCGACTGTATAGTTGTCGAGCTCAGGCACTTCCAGCCTATACGTTATCTTGAGGGCTTCGGCCTCCCTCATCTGGCTAGCCATAAACCGCCGGAATATTAGGTCGTATAGCCTGAGGTGGCGCCGGGTTAGAACACCCGCTATTTCGAGCGCGCCTTCTTCAATAAGGATCTGCAGCCTCTCGACGTCCAACGGCCTGACAGGCCGTATAGCCTCGTGGGCCCCTCCCTCACCCCATCTCCTGGGTCGGAATAGGTTCTCGGCATGCTCTCCAAACTTCAGAGAAAGCCATTCCCTCGCGGTGGCGATGCCCTTGTCGCTAACCCTGGTCGAGTCAGTCCTATGGTAGGTAATGAGTCCCCACTCGAAGAGGTCTTGTGCCAACCTCATAGCGTCTGTTGGTGGAATCCTGAGATATCTGTCGGCATCTCTCAGGAGCGCGTCCGTTGTGTAAGGCGGTTGAGGCGGCAGGGAAGCCCACTCCTCGTTTCTCACTTTAACCTTGATATCTAGGTATGGCTCGATCCCCGTCTTCTGGTGATGCCTAGCTCTATCCTTAAGATATCTCACCACAGAGTGTGGAATACTCTCGTCATCGCTCCTAATTGTGAAGAGAACCTGAGAGTCGTAGACTATCCTATACTCTTTGATCTTTTTCCTGAACAGCAGGGTTCTATCAACAATCCACCCCAGAGTCGGTGTCTGCACCCTTCCCGCACTAAGGTTGTAGAATGCATCGTACCTGCTACAGTTACCCTTATCAATATGCCTCTGCCTCTCCCCCACCTCTTCTAACACTTTGGGGCAGTAGTAGTTCCTCCAAAAGTCGCACCACAGGAGGGGGCTCAGCGTGAATCCAATCCACCGATCCTCCACCCTCCTAACTACCTGTGCGTCGACCAGGTTGGTGTTGAACTCTCTGGGGCTAGAGAGGGCTTCTTGTATAGCCTTCTTCGTCACTTCGTGGAACTCAAGCCTGCGTATGTTACTGTTATATGGCTTTAGAGCTAGGCCCACGTCCCACCCTATCTTCTCCCCCTCCGTGTCAGGATCGGTTCCGATATAAACTTCGTCGGCCTCCCAAGCAAGCCGCCTAATGTCGGAGATTGTGTCGGCTGAATTCTTTATCAGGGTGCTACCGCATCTCGGGCAAGAATTAGACTCGTCTACGAACTGGTGGCCACATTCTAGACACCTTTTTATAGTCGTGTATATGGGGGTGTAGCTGGCTCCTCCGTTCCTGTATTGCAGTACGCCGAAAATCTCGTTCTCAGGGGGGATTAGGGATGCAACCTCTCTATCGCTATCTGAACTCCTAATCACCAAGTCGAATACATGGCCCCCGCTCGCTGTAATCATGAGAATCTTGTCCCCTGTAGCCACTTCATAGACCCTGGTCCCGCCAGGCAGGATCCTAATGCTAGGCTGGCCGAAGAACCTGGCTATTGTTCTAGCCTTGTTAGGCGACTCCACAACCAATAGCGAGGTCCTCACAAGCTCCACCCCCTTGTACATACCCCTTACAACTCTTCTGACCCTCTCCCTGTCCTCGTCGATCTTTCTAATTATCGCCTCGAGATCGAGATCCTCGAGCTTAGTCCACTTTATGTCAGCCATCCAGCTAGTCCTCTTCATAAGCCCCCTCATCACAGGCTCGTAATCCACAAGTACGATGCTGAGACCTAGAGTGATGCCGCCTGCGTAGAGCCTGCTTGTCCTGCCGCTAGCCTGAAGATATGTTGCAGGGTCAGGAACCAGTAAATAAGTCTTGCCGTCCTCCCTCACAATACCCACATCTAGTTTGCTAAGGCTGGACCATACATCTTGTCTGGATAGAGTGGTTCTGAGGAAGTGGAACGCCTCGTATATCTGCCTATCGAAGCTCGACTCTACTCTACCCTCAGCCACCCTCTCGGCGAGCGTCTGGAGGGCAGCGGGGCTTAGCATCCTAATAATCCTTCGTAGCCTCCCCATGTGGTGGCGGGCCTCTCTGGACACCTCCTCGATAGGGGACTCTGCGAGCACTCCCAGTAGGCGTAAAAGCCTCGAGGGGTGGGGATCCCCTATATCGCTCCCGAATTTATGCCTGGGGACTCCGGCGAAAATAGCGTATCTAACCCTCTCAGGCAGGTCGAGACCCCTAACCAGTGTGCCATAATAGTTGGCGACGCCGACGAGGACCTCGATCTCCCCTGAGGCGAACCTATCCAGTATTGTGAGCGGCTTTTTAGCGTGGAAAGCCTCGGCCTCTACACCAGCCGACTTCAGCCGGCTTGCAAGCTCCTCAGCATACTCTACGCCTTTGTCGAGAGGGACGAACACTAATCCGCCTCCACCCAACGCTCTGACTAGGTTTACCACTTGGTCTTCAAGGCTAGATGGCTTCTCGATCTCCTGATAGGTGTCTATAACTCTTCTCAGCCCGATGTCACTCCTGCCTCCCGCCTCGAAGTCCAAGAGGACTCTGAATAGTCTAACTCTAGCTCCTCTTGGCCTGCCAGTCGCGCTACTCACTATAAGGCTGGCTGCACCCTTCCTTGCCTCCTCAAGCCGCTTTCTTAAATTATCTATCTTCGCTCTTAGTTCAGTTATCTGTTGCTTACCCTCATTCCTCTTTTTCTCCTCGTCTTCGCCGGGTTTTTCCCTCCCCCTCTGAATCTTGCTAATTACATTTGCCATCATTCTCTGAAGCCTAAGAAGCTCTAGACCCATCTCGATATCCTGGTCATCGAATCCAACGATCTTTAGAATGGCGTCAACACTCCTAGCACTCTTAAGGACGGCATCGACGTCATCGACGAAGACGATCCTGAAGCCTACCCTAGATAGCTTGTCCACGTATTTCCTAGCAAATGCCGCAGTTGTCACTAGTATGTCGAAATGGCCATTCTCGAAGGCTTCTAACGCCTCCCTCTTCTCCCTAGTCTTCATCTTGCTGTGAATCAAGACCAGCCTAACATTTCCACATCTCGTTGATTCTATCATGGATTGGAGCTTCTTGCCTATGTTGGCGGCTAGCGTCGTAGTGGGCACTACGATATAGCTCTTCTCGCCCTTCCTACATGCGTAGTATAGGCTGGCGGCGGCTCCGAAAGTCGTCTTGCCAACCCCAGTAGGCGCAATTATGCTGAAGCTATCCCTCCTGACTAGCCGTTTCGCCCACGTCCTCTGCGCACCCCAAGGCGGCGAGCCGACAGCCCTCTCGAAGAACCTCAGTAGCTCGCCCGCCTCGCTATCCAGCCTCACGAGGTCCTCAAAGCTACTTGCCAACCTACCGTTCTTCTTAAGTAGATTAGCTATCTTTCTCCACGTTACCTTACCACCGGGGATTCTGGGGAGGCATCTCGGGCAGGGAAGCCCTCTAGCCAGCCTAGCATCAGTGTTTGGCCCTCCGCAGTTGGGGCAGAGGTGTCTGTACACTATCTTAGCTTGCTTTGTTATAGCCCCCGGCAATTGTATAACCTCAAAAACCCGCTCTTTAATAGAGTCTAAAATCCTCGAAAATAAATCTAAGCTAGCCTCCACTACGATAGACCAGGCTGAATGCTTTAACACTCTAGGCAAAACCGGATAGTTGGTGAGTGAGGCTAGATGGGCGGCAACATTATCGAGGACCTCAAGAGGCTAGTATTCACCCCTGGCCCGAGTGGCTTCGAGGATTTGGTTAGGGAGCTGGTGGTCAAGAGGCTTGAGGACCTCGGTTTTAGTCCAAAGGTCGACGAGCTTGGGAACGTTCTCCTACTCCCTGGAGGTGGTAGTGTAGAACTGCTCCTAGCAGCCCACATGGATGAGTTGGGTTTCGTAATCACTGGTATCAGTGATGATGGGCTCTTGAGCTTCAGAAAACTGGGAGGAATAGACGATAGGATACTCCCTGGCCAGCACGTTATGCTGATTCTAGATGATGGGAGTCTGGTCGACGGTGTGATAGGCCTCACGCCCCCTCACCTACAGCTTGACAGGTCTGAGCAGGATAGAGCTCCCAGGTGGTATGAGCTCAAGATTGACGTGGGGGCTTCCAGCAGGGAGGAGGCTGAGGCCATGGGAATAAGGCCACTCACACCAGCAGTCTTCAAGAAACATTGGAGCACTCTAGGCCAGGGCAATATCGTAGCCTCTAGGGGGTTTGACGACAGGGTGGGTGTCGCCCTCCTCCTCGAGATAGCGAGGAAGATATCGGAAGGCAGTGTTAGTGGGGAGGGCGTAGCATTGGCTTGGACTGTTCAGGAGGAGGTCGGCCTGAGGGGAGCATTTTACGTTGGCTCGAAGATAAACGCTTCGACCGTTATCGCAGTCGACACAATGGCTTGCTGCCACCCAGCCATAACTGGCTCGGCAAAGCCCGGTAGGGGACCTATAATTAGGGCTCTAGACAACCAGCACATAACGCCTAGGTGGCTAGTTAAATCTATAGTCCAATCCGCGAGCAACGCAGGAGTCAAAGTCCAGTTCGCTAGCGCTGGAGGGACAACAGACGCTGCCGCCTTCCAGAGGGCGGGGATACCGAGTGCTGCCGTCGGAATACCGTTGAAGTACACTCACACAACAGCAGAGATGCTACATATTAGGGATGCGCTGGAAGCTCTCAAATTACTTGAGGGCGTAATAGACTCGATTCCGAAGGGTGCGATAGCCTAGCTGCCGATTAAGGTTATATGAAAAAGGATTGGACAGCATGACTATTACATCCCTTATAGTCCCAATACTCCGCCAATCAACCTCCTCGCAATCATAACAGGATCTATCCTCCTCTTCTTGACAATCCCCAGATCCTCGAGGAGGGCCCTTGCAGCCAGGTAACCTGGCAGACCGGATACACCGCCTCCAGGATGGGCCGAAGAGCCAGCGATGTATAGCCTTTTTAGAGGAGAGAATCTGTATGAAGAGAGTTCAGGTAGGGGTCTCCAGAAGTATGTTTGGTCTAGCTTGAGCGAAAGCTGGAATATGTGGCCTCCTGGATTACCGAACTCCGAGTAATCTCTCGGGGTGAGGACCTCTGCCCTAACCTCCCTCATACCCCTGGTGTCGAGGTAATGTGAGATCGTGTTGAGGGTATTGTCTAGGACCTCGGCCCGGTCATCGGCGTTCCAGCTACGCGAGGAGTGCCTTGTGTATTGTATAAAGATGCTGGCGAGGTTCCATCCCTCGGGAGCTAAACCCGGATCGAGATCTGTGAGGACGTTTATTGAGAGCCAAGGCTCCCTGCTGATCCCGCGGTATAGAGCATCGCCATACGCCCTCTCCGCGTATTCGAGGCCTGGCATAACTACAACGCTACTCCTGTAGATTTCACCTCCCAGCCAGCTGTACTCTTTCAGCGGCTTTAGGGAACCCCTCCACCCTAAGATAACCTTGGATGATGCTCCATCACTATCCAGAGCCTCTATCCTCCTCCTCAACGTCCTATCTATATGATCCCTAAGGGCCGATACCAGCGTCTTTACGCTAGCTGACCAAAGGACACCCTTCCTCGCAAAGCACTTCTCTCCCCCATTCAGCTCTACGCCTACAACCTCACCAGGACCATTCACCACTATCCTCTCCACCCTCCTCCCCAAAACTATCCTTCCACCTCTCTCCACCACGCTCTTGGCTAGCGCATCCGAGAGAGCACCCATACCACCCTTAACGTGAGCCCACTCCCCTCTCACTCCAGTAGAGACACCAAGATAGTGGTGGGCCAGCACAACTCCAGTTCCCGGAGTCGAGGGGCCAGCGAGCTCGCCCACTAACGCATCCTCAACCAGGGCCGACCTTGTCTCCCAGCTCTCAAACCACTCCTCCAATATCCTTCTAGCTGGTGAGACTAGCATCCACGAAGCCATATTCAAATACTCCTCAACCCTCCCCCCAATGACTGGCAGTCTAGAGACCCTCACTATCTCTTCCAAGAGATGGCTCGCAGGCTCGGGAGGATGGCTGTATACTTCTTCGAGGACTCTCCCTGCCAAATCCCACACTCTGGCCCACTCCACATACCTCTTAGCATCGCTCTCGGAGAACCTAGAGATCTCCCTCGAGGTCCTGTCTACGTTGGAATAGATCCTAACGGCTTTGCCTTCCCCCAGTAGGACAGTCATCCCCGGATCGCGGGGCACGAGCCTAATCCTACCCTCTATCCCAGCCTCCTTCATCAGCCACCTAGG